>SVJN01000010.1 GCA_015068965.1 Oscillospiraceae bacterium | reverse complement strand
TATGCACTCTTCCCAAGCCTGCAAGCTCCTCATCACAAAAGGATTGAATTCCAAGACTGATGCGGTTGACTCCGTGTGCAAGCAGAATATCCAGTTTTTCCTTGGTTACCGTTTTCGGATTTGCCTCTACAGTAAATTCTGCATCCGGCAAAATATCGAAGCAGTCCTGTAACGCCAGAAGTAGTCTTTCCATATGTTCCGGATTTAACACGGTAGGCGTTCCGCCGCCTAAAAAGACCGTGTCAATCTGAGCACCCCGATATTCCTGCATCTGCCGGATGAGAGCATCCACATATTCTGCCTGCCGATGCGGGCAATTGTCAAACGAGATAAAATCGCAGTATTTACATTTTTTGATACAGAATGGAATGTGTACATATAAGCCGTACATTCTGATACTCCTCTCATTTTCTCTGAACAAAGCGGCTTCGCCGCAACCGCTCCATAAAATTATCGTGTACTTTGAACTGATGCAGAGCGGTAAGAAGAAGCGGAACGCTTTGTTACGCCCATGTGCGTTTCCGCTATTGGCGGAAAATTTCGCACGGGCATTCAATTCTTTTGGCTTTATAGGAACGAAGTTTCCTATAAAGCCAAAAAATGAGGTGTTGCTGATGCAACACCTTCATTTTCATTATTCTTTACAATCGCAATCTTCGTCATCACAGCAGCAATCATCGCCGCAATCACAATCGAACTCCAGTTCAATTTCCTGATGACAGTTCGGGCAAACAATGCCATGCTCCTCGTCCAGCAAATCAAAATCTACTAAAACATCTTCATGGCAAGCCGGACATTCGATTTCAAAGTAATCGTCATCATCGTCATCGTCGAACAGGAAATCATCATCCTCGTCATCATCGTCAAACAAGTCATCCTCGTCGTCTACATCCTCGTAAACAAACTCTTCCAAATCAGACAAATCCTCGTCAATTTCGTCGATGATTGCTTCTAATTCTTCCTGGTCTGCAACGATATCATCCATTGCCTCTGCCATATCAGAAATTACGTCAATCAGCTTTTTGATGACTTGATTTTCGTCTTTTCCGTCATCCAGCTTCAGACCGTCTGCAAAGCCCTTTAAATATGCTACCTTGCTTAAAATATCTTTCATGTGAATCATCCTTTCTATTAAGCGATCGGATTAAACTCTTTCCATGTATTCTCCGGTTCTGGTGTCTACACGGATGATGTCGCTTCCGTCTACAAACAACGGTACCTGAATTACTGCACCTGTTTCTAAGGTTGCCGGCTTGGTTGCACCGGTTGCAGTATCGCCCTTGAAGCCCGGCTCGGTTTCAGCAATTGCCAATTCAACAAATGTCGGGGGTTCAATACCGAACACGCTTCCCTTATAGGAAAGAATCTTACAAACCATGTTTTCTTTTACGAACTTCAATGCATCACCAACCTGATCCTTACCAATCGGAACCATATCAAAGGTTTCCTGATCCATGAAGTAATAAAGGTCACCGTCATTGTAGGAATATTCCATATCTTTTCTTTCAATGTGAGCCTTCGGCATCTTCTCTGTCGGTCTGAAGGTTCTTTCAACCACACCGCCGGTGATAACATTCTTAATCTTGGTTCTTACGAATGCTGCACCCTTACCCGGCTTTACGTGTTGGAACTCAACAACCTGATATACATTACCCTCTAATTCAAAGGTAATACCGTTTCTAAAATCTCCAGCTGTAATCATCTTTTTTTCCTCCGTTTAATTTATGATAAATATACATATTTATATTGTAATATATTTTTTCAAAAAATACAAGTTTTTTTTAAAGAATTATGAAATCTTTTTGAGATTTTGTAAGATTTGCTACATTTTTTGCAGAAATTGCTACAACATCCTCAATTCTGACACCGCCAAAACCCTCTAAATAGATGCCCGGCTCAACTGTTATGACATGACCTTCTTCCACAATTGCATCACTTTTTGGCGAAAAGGAGGGGGATTCGTGAATTTCAATGCCGACACTATGCCCTAAACCGTGCCCGAAATTTTTACCAAAACCTGCCGACGCAATCACATCTCTTGCTGCACGGTCAATGTCCCGGCAGGCAACCCCGATTGCAATCTTGTCCAGAGCTGCCTTTTGTGCCGCAAGCACCACATCATAGATTTGGCGTTGCTTTTCGCTTGCGTGTCCCATCACAAAGGTTCTGGTCATATCCGAGCAATAGCCGTCTAAGATACAACCAAAATCCAACGTAACAAAATCGCCTGCTTCAATCACCTTATTCGTTGCGACTCCATGCGGCATACAAGAACGCACGCCCGAAGCAACAATCGTTTCAAAGGAAAGTGCCTGTGCGCCTTGCTTCCGCATGAAAAATTCCAGCTCGAGTGCAACCTCACGTTCGGTTTGTCCCACCCGGATAAAATTTAAAATATGAGAAAACGCCGCATCCCCCAATGCTTCTGCGGCACGGATTTTTTCAATCTCTTTTTCATCCTTCTTCTCCCGCAGAGCGGAAATCAGCTTCTGCCCCTGGGTTAGTTGCAGATTCTTCCCGGCATCCTGCAGCCGTTTTTCCCGGCTGACCGTCAGATAATCCTCTTCAAAATATAGCTCCTGTAACCCCTCAATATCCGAAAGGATTGCAGAAAGTCCCTTTGCAATATCCCGGATTTCAAACTCCGGCGCCTGCTCCTTTGCCTGCACCAGATACCGTGAATCGGTCACTAAGAGTTGTCTTTGCGGTGTGATAATCAGCACCGCATCCTCCGAGGTAAAGCCGCTATAGTAAAAAATATTGGCATAGGAGGAGATATAGACACCCTGCCCCTTTGCAAGCTTTTTCCGTAATTGTTCTACTCTATTCATTCACCAAAGCCTCCAACGCAAGCAGGTATCCCTTCGTACCCAAGCCACAAATCTGACCGATACATTCCGGTGCAGTAACCGAATGATGCCGGAACTCCTCCCGCTTGTGGATGTTTGAGATATGCACCTCAATGGTCGGAATTTTCACCGAGCCGAGTGCATCCCGGATTGCATAGGAATAGTGCGTGAACGCACCCGGATTGATGATGATACCGTCCATCACGCCATATGCCGCATGAATCTTTTCCACAATTTCACCCTCAAAATTACTCTGGAAGCATTCAACCGAAACACCAAGCTCCTCTGCCTTTTTCTCAATTGCGGTGCAAAGTGTTTCTAAGGTTTCGTTGCCGTAAATTCCCGGTTCCCGGATGCCGAGCATATTTAAGTTCACTCCGTTTATTACTAAAAATTTCTTCATATTATGATTCCCTTTCTTATTTTTCCTGATTCCGTTGATAGATCAGACGCAAGCCCTCCAAAAGCAGATAATCGCAAATCTCGATTTCTTCTTTACAATAAGGAATGATTTTATCGGTCATTTTTCCGGTTGCCACCACCCGGAATGTACAGTCTGCCTCTTCCCGGATTCGGGCAATCAGACCATCTATCATTGCCGCAGTTCCGTAAACCAGACCAGATTGGATGGAGGTAACCGTATTTTTCCCGACCACCTGCTTCGGCGGTTCAATCTGCACGTGCGGCAAAAGTGCCGTCCGTTTGGTAAAGCCATCCTGCGTGGTTCCGACGCCTGCCGCAATCACAGCACCGCAACAACGGCTTTTTTCATCAATCACACTCATGACCGTTGCCGTCCCCAGACTGCAGACAATGCAGGGCGCACCGTAATGCTCCAATGCCGCTACTGCACAGGCAACAATATCACTGCCTAACTGTGCCGGATTTTCAATCTGGATGTGCAGACCTGATTTTACCCCCGGTCCCACAATCAGGGCAGGAATCCCGCAAAGCACCGACACCGCATCCCGGATTGTTCCGGTCAGCTCCGGTACTACCGAGCTGATAATTGCTCCGTCCACCTGCTCCGGTGTTACACCATAAAGGAGCATCAGCTCCTTCATTGCCACAATATACTGGTCCCTTGTTTTTCTTGCATCACTGAGCATATCCGAAACAAAAACCAGGGTTTCTCCTTCGTATCCGCCTAACGTGATATGGGAATTTCCGGCTTCGATTACCAAAAGCATCTGTCTTTCCTCCGATTTTATCCATTTCCTTTATGATACACCGAAAAACGTTTTTTGTAAACAATTTTTTCTGATTTTTTCAACGAAAAGATGCATCCGGCAAAAAATCCTTCTTATTTTTGTAATATTTTTCCACCGCGTCTGCAATTGCCCACGCAAGCCGTGCCTGATAGTCCTCATCATTGAGCTTCTTCTCCTCCTCCGGGTTGGATAAAAAACCACACTCTACTAAAATTGCCGGAATCGGGGGTGCTTTCATCAAAAATAAGTTAGCATCAGCGGCTTTTACTGCCACCATTTTTGCACCGGTCACACCACCCATCCGAAGCTGAATTTCTTCCGCCAAGAGTTTTACCTCCGGGTGATTCTTTGCATAGAATACACGAAGTCCGTTCACCTCACTGCTGGTAAAATAATTCATATGAATGCTCAAAAATAAATCTGCACCCGAATCCTTCATCATCCGGAGCCGTGTCTGCATATCATTCCTCTTCATCTGACGAATGCCGTCCTCCTCCGTATGTAACCCCTCCTCAGTTGAGCGAGTCATGACCACTGCAATCCCCTTTCCGGTCAGCACCTCCTGCAGTTTTTTTGCAATGGCAAGATTGATTTCCTGTTCTACCGTCCCACCAATTCCAACTGCACCGCCATCCGGCAAGCCGTGTCCCGGATCTACTAAAATCCGCATTACCTCACCCTTTCCAAAGGTTTTTAAATGAGAGGAATACCGCAGGGCGATGCCGGTACTCAAGCCCAACACAAGCACCAACAACCCGCTTACAATCTGCCGTTTGCTCCGAATAATTATCATGCCTTTCCCCCGCTTTTCTATCACTTTTTCTTTCTCCATATACATATATGCGGAAATTCTCCCAAAAAGATATTGACTTTTCTTTTTTCTTATGTTACAATCCACTTGTAAACTTGTAAGACAAGTTAAATTCCTTATCTGAAATAATATTAAGGAGAGTGAAAAATCATGAAAAAACAACTTTTTTTCGATGACAGTAAATTATTCGGAAGAGACAATTTCGTCCGCAAATACGGAAAGCCGGAAATTGTCGCAGAATATCACGATGGCATCAGCAGTACAGATTACGCTACCGGATATGTATTCTTGCTCGATAACGGAAAATACAGAATGTTATATTTTGCTCACGGAACAGATTTTGAAGGAAAAAAACTCTTTGCCGCAATAAGCGAGGACGGAACACATTTCACACCGGAAAAATTATTTGATTTACAAACAGAATCCAACAAAAAATATGAACACGAGATTATGAATGTAAACGGAGAACCTGCGTGCATATTTGAGGACAAATACACACAAAACCCCTGCGAACGCTACAAAATGTTGTTCGCCGACTACTCACATATGGATGAGCTCCGTGTAGAAGATACGGTGTACACCTCCCCCGACCTCATAAATTGGTCATTAAAAGAGGGCTCCATCTGGGGAGACGGAACAGAACCTCTTGCAAACGTTTTTTATAACAACACAAAAAAAGTATACACAATTCTGGAACGTCCGTTCTGGGGACAACGCTGTGTGGGCTACAAAGAAACCACAGATTGGGAAACTTTTACAGAATTCAGGCATTGTCTGAATGTAGATTCCTCCGATGACAGACTTGATGAAATTTACGGAATGTATGCTTTTGCATATGACGGAATGTTCATCGGTATTCCGCATTTATACAGACATCTTAACAGCGAGTTTAATGCAAAGTACAAAAACGGAATTATCGATACACAGCTTGCTTATTCCTATGACGGGAGATATTGGTGTCGAAGTCTCAGAGAGCCATTTATCAGTGGAATCGACCGTCCGGATAAAGCACAGAAAAAGCAGTATCCTCTGATTTGGGTTTCCACTCTGCTTCAGATGCCTGACGGAAGCGTGAATCTTTATGCTTCGGCATCCGAGCTTGAACACGGCCCCGCCTTCCATAATCCAGGCAAGGGTAGCTTCTTCATTTATAATATGAGAAAAGACGGCTTTATCTCCTTATGCACAGAAGATCCGCAAAAAACTGCATCCCTCATTACGCGGGAAAAGGTCTGGCACAGCGGAGAGCTTTGTGTGAATCTGAAAGCAAAAAAAGCCACAGTAGCAGTATATGTATCTGATGAAAGCGAGCATGTTTCGGGGAATGTACTTGGTATGGCAAAACCGCTTGACGGATATGGTCATGAAGACTGTATCCCGTTCGAGGGTGATTGTACCGAATGGATTCCGCAATACAAAACCGGCAAAAAGGTCGACGACTTAAAGGGAAAAACAATCGTTTTTGAATTAAGGCTGCTCGACGGAGAGGTATTCTCCATTTCCGGAGATTATACAGATTTATTCAATACACAAGCGGCAAGATACCGCAGGTTCGGAATTTTACCCGAAGCATGAGAGGATATTTAAATCAGCTCTCCTGTTTCAAAAAAAATTATACGCATAATACAATCTGAAAACAAACAATCTTCAAAAGGGGGGTGAAAAAGTATGGAAGAAATTCAACTGCAGCATCAGGCTCTTTACGAGCAAATCGCAGACAAGCTGGAATTTATGATTTTAAACGACCATTCCAAGTTGGATACAAAGCTTCCGTCGGAGCATTTTCTTTCTGATATGTTCGGCGTCAGCCGACCGGTTATCCGGGAAGCGATTAAGCTTTTAAAGGAACGCGGTCTGATTCAGTCCCGCCAAGGTGCGGCATCTGTGATTTCTGCACCGGATGAGGAAACACTCTCCAAAAACATGAACCGGATTGTCAGAACGCAGGAAATTGCACCCGAGCAGGTGTACCAGCTCCGGATTGTGCTGGAAACCTTTTCTGCAAGCCTTGCGGCACAGAATGCGCAGGAAGAACAGCTCAAACCCCTCCGCCATCTGTTGGACAAGGAAGCGAGTTGTCAAAATGTTGAAGAAATTGTCGAAACAGATTTGAATATCCACCGGGAAATCGCAAGCGTTTCCGGGAATCTTTTACTGGAAATGATGCTTTCCTCCATTCTGACAATTCTGAAGCCTGTTATTACAAGACTGAAGGAAAACCCGGTATTGATTGACGACGGAGCTCAGTTTCACAAAAAAATATATCAGGCAATTAAGAACAAAGACTCACAAGCCGCATCCGAGCTGATGCAGGCACATCTGGTTATGTCAGCACGAAATTACGAATATATGGAGGGATTCGACGGTGAAAACTTTTAAAGAACGGGTACAAAACAGAGAATATCTTTGCGGCACACACATCAGTATCAACGACACCTGCATTGCAAAAATCGTTGGTCTGCTTGGCTTTGACTATGTCTGGATTGACATGGAGCACAGCTATCTGACCTATGAAAATCTGTTAAATGAGATAATGGTCCTGCAGGCAATGGGAACACCGGTGATTGTGCGTGCGCCCCAGCACGACCTGACCGCTACCAAAAAGATTATGGAAATGGGACCAGACGGCATCATCTTCCCGATGGTAAGGACCAAAAAAGAGGTGGAAGAGGTGCTTTCCATGACACTCTACCCGCCACACGGAACCCGTGGCTTCGGGCCGAGAAATGCCGTTGATTATGGGCTCGGAGACATCGACCACTACATACACAACAACCATAAGGATATGTGCCGTTTCATTCAGATTGAGCATACCAACCTGATTGATGAGCTGGAGGAAATCGTAGAAAATCCCTTCCTGGACGGATATATCTTCGGAGCAAATGACCTGTCCGGCTCTATCGGAGAGCTGACCAACACCTACGGAGAAAATACACAGAAGCTGATTCAAAAGGCAATTTCCATCCTCAACAAGCACAAAAAATGTATCGGTTTGTCTACCGATGATATTGCACCCGAACAGCTTTCCTTCTGGCATGATTTAGGAATCCATATGATTTCTGCAGGCTCTGAATGCGGTGCAATGACCGGATATTTTAAACAAGTAAGACAAACTCTGAAAGCTTCACACGAGCAAAGAAAATGAGGAGATGCCCAAATGATTGAAAAAATTTATTACACAAAACACAATCTGACACAAAATATAGATTGCTCCCTGAATCCTCCGTCCGTATTTGACGGAAGCTATGCCGAATGCGATTTCTACAGTGCAGACAAACGCAAATGGCAAAGCGCACCTTATATCACCAAATCAGCAAACGGCAATTTATATGCAACCTTTTCAGGTGATAATTATGGTGGTGACGAACAACCCAATAACTACAACGTCATTTTAAAAAGCTGTGACAACGGCAAGACCTGGAAAACCGTGACCGTAATTGACCATATGGATTCTGTCCGCTTGCATGAGCCGATTCTTTGGCGGGATGCAAACAACCGCATCTGGCATTTCTGGGCACAGTCCTACAATTGGTGGGACGGCAGAGGCGGTGTCTGGAGTATGTATCTTGCAGATGAAGAAAATAACATCTGGAGCGAACCCAAACGGCTTTGCGACGGTGTTATGGCAACTGCTCCGATTACACTCAAAAACAAAAAAATCATGCTCCCGGTCAGCATCTGGAAGTGTTTTCCCAGCGAATATCATCGGCTCCCTGAATTGGAAAAATCAAGTGTTTACATCTCAGAGGATAACTTAGAAAGTGTCCTTCTTGCCGGCAGTGCAAACGAACCGAATACCACCTTTGATGAAAATGCCATTGTTGAGCGTAGTGACGGCAGTATCTATATGATTATGCGAACCTCAGATGCAATTACCTATTCCATCTCAGAGGATGAGGGAAAAACCTGGTCGGAATGTAAACCCGTCATGAAGCACGCCTCCGCACGCAGCTATCTGTCCGCTTTGGGCAACGGGAAGTATCTGTTAGTTACCAACAATAACCCAAAAGAACGAAGCCATATGACCGCATTTTTATCAGAGGATGAATGCATGACCTGGACACCGAAGCTGCTATTGGACGAAAAATGTTCCGTTTCCTATCCAGGTGGATGCGTGGATGAAAACGATCGGGTTTATGTTGCTTATGACTATAACCGTTACAATGACGAAGAAGTATTTTTTGCAACCTTTACCACAGAAGAATTAACACAAGGAAAAATCACCCATCCCGATTCCGGACTCCAAAATCTGATTGAAAAAGGAAAAAACGGAAAAAGCAGTAGTAGCAAGGTCTTTGAAGACGGCAGTAATCAAGAGATTTAATCATATAGAAAGGAATGATTTATTATGAAATTAATGTTTAACGAGGATTGGGCACATTTCTTTATGTCCCGATATGACCACAATATTGAAATCACAGAAGAATCCGTCCGGGAGTTTATGCTACAGTACAAAGACACGCAGGTTACCGATTTTGCGTTCAATGTAACCGGCACGGTAGCATCCTACCCGTCCAAAATCCTGCCGACTTTTTGCGACAAATATCTTGCCGAGGAAGAAAACGGCGTTCCGGTCAATTTTAAAGACACCTTTGCAAAGAAAGCATATGAGACCTATGTAGAAAAAGGGTTGGATTTATATAGAATCTGGATTGACCTTGCAAGAGAAATCGGCATTCGTCCCTGGGTTTCCATCCGGATGAATGACATCCACGGAAACGGCTATGAGCCGCATCTGGTACAAAGCAGTTACATTCCGGCACATCCGGAGTTCTGGGTGACACGGCACCGTTATGCCGATGAATACTATGATAAATGCCTTGATTTTGAAATGGAGGAGGTTCGCAACCGGATGCTTTCCGTTATCGAGGAGATATTAGAACGGTTCCACCCGGACGGACTGGAGCTTGATTTTACCCGGGAATGCCGTCTGTTCCGTTTCGGAAGAGAAAAGCAAGGGATGAAAGTTTTAAACGAAATGATGGCAAGCATCAAAAAGCTGACCGAAAAATATTCCGGCAATACACCGATGCCCATTAATCTTCTGGTGAACGGAACCGCACAAACCAACTTGGATTTTGGTCTGGATATCAGCCATTGGGCAGAGCAGGGATGGATTGATTCTGTTGTTCTTCTTTCCCGCTGGGATACCATCAATACCGATTATGAAATCAGACTCTGGAAAAGATTGTTAGGTGACAAAATAGAATTAGGCTGCGGTCAACAGATTTTGGTAAAGCCTTATACCGGATATCAGTTTGTAATTTCCAACAAAAAATCTGCATTTGGACAAGCTTGTGCAAATCTCTATAACGGGGCAGATTTTGTTTATCTTTATAACTATATGGATATCATGACCAATGATATTGCTGAGGGATTCCACCCGACCAACGTCCGACACCCGGAAAATCTGAAAGATATTTTAAAAAACATCGGTTCCTACGAAACAGCTTCCAAACAACCCAGAAGCCACGTCCTCACCTTTGACGACCATATGGCACAATGGAAAAAGGTCACCTCCCGTCTGCCGATTACATTCAGCCAAAACCAACGGGAAGACATTAAAATCTCCATGGGCGGAATCGGAAAATCCGAAAAAGCCTACCTGATTCTTGGCTTTGACCGGCAATTGCAGGATGAAGATTTTGAAATCTACGCAAACTGCGACCGCCTGCATCTGGAATCCCACGGCGGTCTGGATACCAATATCACTACCGCTGAGGGACATATGTTCCCGATTACACATCCGGAGCATTTTGACGGCTACGGCATTTTTGAAATTCAACTGTTCACCGAGGCAACACTTTTGTATGCTGAGGTGCTGATTGAGGCAATATAAATAAATTTGGTAATAAAGAAAAAAAGAAAGAAAACCTGCTAAATAAAGTCAAGAAAAATTTCTCTTGATTTTTTTAGCAGGTCTTTTTGCTAACCCAGATATCATATGTTTTAATTTTTCCGTACTACCTCGCCATCCATGTGATATCCGCGTGGCAGAATAATTTTGTATGCAACCGCATCACAACAATTCACATCAAGCTCGATATTTTCGCCATCCCGCTTCCACGACACAGACACCTTTCCATCAGGTAATTCGTAGCTTGCCTTTGCAAAATTGATTGCAGAAATAAATTCAGGTTTTATTACCACATTTCTACTATCAATTACATTAAGTCCTGCAATCTGATTGATAAACCATTTGCCGATATCTCCAAAGAAATGATGGTTATGCGATCCACAGCTAACACCGTCCGGCATAAACTGTTCAACCATAGTTGTTTCGCCATTCTCTATCAGGTGTGCATAGGACGGATACTCTTTCTTCGTTATCATATGATATGCAAGCTCGCTTTGACCAAACTTAGAAAGCACATGGAACAGAACGTGCATACCCAGGCATCCGCAATCAAAATTATTATCATTCTCAGAAATATATTGCATCAGATTACCAAATGCTTTTTCTTCCTCTTCCGGCTCAAAAACACCGTAATAAAGCGCCATCGCCTGAGATGTCTGGCAGTTGCCCTTGACCGCAAGTGTTTCTTGGTCAACCAGCTTTTCACGGATGGTATTACGCAAATCATTGTAAATTGCATCTGCATATGCCGCTTCGTTCTGATATCCGACTGCACCAAACATTTCGGCGGCTTTTTTTGCAATATCCATTACCGTAACAGTATCGGTAACCTCAAGCGGTACATAAACATCAAAATGCCCTACCGGAAGCCAGTCACCAAGACCGATTGCGATGGTTCCATCCTCGCTTTTTCTTTTGGTTATGTAGTCAAGATAGCGCATCATGGAGCTTGCATTTTCTTTTATGATTTCGAGATTTCCTCTGTTTTTATAGATTTCATAAGGCAGATTGAAAAGCACTGAATCCCATGCAGGACCATTGCCCCATTCATATCCCCAACCATAAGTTGGAATGATTCCGGGAAGCATTCCGTTTTCATGCTGTGCCGCTCTTATATTGTTCAGCCATTCTCTATAGCTGGTCTCGGTATCGTATATCAAAGTGGTGTGTGCTGCCGATAATGACGCATCCCCCGTCCATCCATTTTTCTCACGGTGCGGGCAATCCGTCGGGAAATAGAAGAAATTTGATTTATCTGAGCTTTTCACCATTTCAAAAAGTGTGTTTACCGTCTCATCAGAGCATTCAAAATCCCCTATTACTTTCAGGTCTGAGCTGTATATATAATATGTCAATAAATCCGGGGTTGCCTGCTCCTCATCAATACCTGACACCTCTACATATCTGAAGCCGTGATATGTAAAATGCGGCATATATTCTTCTGTACCTATGCCCTTTGCAGTATATACGACAACCTGGTTATTGGGTGTAAAATACTTTGATTTTTCTCCTTCAAAGGTGATACCCGTTCTGTCAATTTCCAAGTTTTCATCGAGAACTTCACCATACCGGAATACGATTTTCTGATTCGGCTTTGCATGGATTTTCAGCTTACAGAGTCCCGCATTGTTTTTCCCAAAGTCGTAAATAAACCCGTTTTTATTCTTTATCACCCTGACAGGCTTCATTTCTCCGCTCTTTAAAATTGGTTCTGCACTGCATTGTTTCAGTTTTCCTCTTGGAGTTTCAGCCTTCATTGCATTTTTCCAGTCTGAATCATCAAAACCGGGCAAATTCCAACCGTCAATTTCAAGATTGGCATCGTAATGCTCACCCATTCTCATATCGTCAAAGGTGATCGGAGACGGATGTACCCGAAAGCTTTCGTCTGCAACAATCGTGATTTCATCCTGCACACCTTTTACCAGAAGCTCAAGCGCAAGCACCGGTGCGCCTCTGTTTTCTGCCAGGTCAAAATCCCACATACTTCCACCCAATGCATTTTGCATTCCATTCCCAAGAATAACACCGATTACATTTTTACCCTGTTTCAAATGTGCTTTTATGTCATAGGTGTCATAATAGCAATAATGGTCTGTGTTTGCAATATACGGTGCTAAAAGCCCCTTTGTTACATCTTTGCCATTGATATAAAGGATATAAAATCCCAGACCGCAGATTGATATTTCTGCCGTTTCCGGAACAAAGTCAATATCAAATTCTTTCCGCAAATAGGGTGCCGGTACGTGCTTTTCAAACGTACAAAAATCAGTACTTGCTTTTATAAAATTTTTGTTCTTAACACAATCCATTTGTTGCCCCCTATTTTAAAATTGCCTTTGCAACACGCACCGGATAAGAGGTTCCATACGGATGACCGGTAAAGTTTACAGCCAGCATATTGTCTCCCTGAACAAATGACAGCTCCTCGTCATTATCCATCCATTTGATAGATTCTACTGCTTCATTGACACCGCCATAGGCATAAACACCTCTGTATTTACCGTCAACAGTTACATTGGCATCACCCCTGATTGCAAGGTCATACACAAACAAATAAAGGCTTTTTCCGTCTGTGCTCTTTAGTGCAAAGTTTTTGCCAATTCCAGCAACACCGCAAGGTCTTCCGTTATAGATTGCCTCACCAAATACATTCATCCATCTGCCAAGGATACCGAGCAGCTCCCTCTGGTAGTCATTCACCTTGCCCTGTGCTTCAGGTCCGATGTTTAACAGATAGTTCGCGCCCACCTTACGGCAATCGCAAAGACTCTGAATCAGCTCAACCGGTGATTTATAATATAAGTCCTGAGAACCATATCCCCAGTGGTCATTTAAGGTATGACACATCTCTGCGGCGATGTATTTCGGCATACCTTCACGATCCATCGGAGTAGGTTTTCCCTGCTCAAACGTCACAGAATCTATTTCTATGTTTCCAAGTCTGCCTCTTTCTGCCAGCCCTGTGTTGTTGATAATCATTGCCTCCGGCTGGTATTTTCTGATTGTAGCATAAAGCGCATCCTCTTTCCAATCAGCACCCGGCTTCGACCAGTTTCCGTCAAACCACAGTCCACCGATTTTGCCGTAATTCTTACAAAGAATTTCAACACTCTTTCGCAGATATTCCAGATATTGATCGAAATCATCATCAAAATCCTTGTTATACCAGTCAAGGGTTGTGTGGTAGAACATCGGCAATATCCCATGCTTATTGCACGCATCAACAAACTCACGAATCAAATCACGTCCTGCCGGAGCATGGAGCGCATCAAATTCATTGAGTCCGCAGGTATCATAAAGAGAAAATCCCTCATGATGTCTTGTGGTAAGCGTAATATATTTAAAACCTGCCTTTTTTGCCATGAGAACGATTTCTTCCGCATCAAAATCTTCTGCGGTAAATGTGTTTGCCAGTTTGTTATATTCATCCCGGTCCAGTTGTTCGTTCCACGACACCCATTCTCCTCTTCCAAGCTGAGAATATAACCCCCAATGGATGAACATTCCGACTCCCATTTGTTCAAAATCAAGTATGTATTGTTTTGCTTCCGGTATACTCATTATTTTTCCCTCCGTTATACATTTATTTTTCACCTTAACCGGCCATTGATATATTTTTTTCGATTATCCTTTAATCCATACTTTCGTACAAACTGTTTCGCATTTCTGTCTGGATTTTAAGCTCCCAATTATGTACGTGCTGGAAATAGGTAAGAGAAATTTTGTTTTTTCGGTCAACCATAGAAAACGCACCGGCAGCACCATCCCAGCCAAATTCACCAATCGGGCTATATGAGCCGCTTTCTGCTTTGTCGATATGGGTACGAACCCCTAAGCCATAACCATATCCGGGTCTCATCTGATAAAAGTCTTCACTTTGCTTTCCTTGCAGGTGATTTCTTCCCATCAGGTCAACTGTTTCAGAGGCTAAAATTCTGTTTCCGCTTTTCCCAACGCCGCCGCAAGAAAGTGCATCAAGAAACATTGCATAATCTTCCGTGCAGGATACAAGACCAGCACCACCGCTTTCATAGTTTGCAGTAACGTTGTAGGGGCATTCCAATGGCACTCTTTTTGGTTTTTTGTCCTGGTCATACGCATATAGTGCCGCCATTTTTTCAAGCTTTTCTTCTTCCTTTGGAATACCAAAAAATGTATTTTTCATACCAAGCGGTTCAAAGATATGCTTTTGCATATATTCGCCAAGCGTTTGCCCTGACCATACCTCTATCAGCGCTCCCAAAACATCATGACAAAGGCTATATCGAAACCTTGTTCCCGGCTCAAAGCCTAAAACCTTTTCCGACATCGCACCGACAATATCCCGTGTGCTTGTCTTACCCTCGGCAATTGCACCACGAATCGCATCGTCACCCAAATCATAATCAAGGCCTGCACTCATTGTAAATAAATCTTTGATTGTTATCTGATTTTTTGCATATCCGCCAATCTCTTCTTCTGTATGTTCTCCCATGCTGCCGCCCGTTGTAATTTTTGCGGCATTTCCGCAATCAAATTCATCGGCAGAAAGCTTCATTTTTTCAAACTCCGGCAAATATTTTGAAACAGGATCACTCATTAAAAATTTCCCTTGTTCAAAAAGCTGTAATGCAGCGGTACACGTAATCATTTTCGTCATCGAAAAGATAAAGTAAAGCTCGTTTCCGGTCATTGCCTTATCATTTTCAATGTCACTATATCCTGCAAAATACCGAAAAACCATTTCATGGTCCTGATAAACAATACAATCCACCCCCGGTGTATGATAGTCCCGGATAAGTACATCCATATAAGCCTTCAGTTTTGAGAAATCCATAATTTCACCCTTTTTCTTTTGCATAAATTCTTTTTATAACTGTCCTTGTCAAAGCAAGCATAATCTTGCATCTCTTTTTTTGAAAATCTGATTATTTGTCAAAGTGAACCCTTACTGTTTCTCCGCATTTTACAAACACCTTCTTAATTCCGCAAAGAGATTTATGGGGAATATATTCATATTTTAAAACGGAGTAATTTGTATCAAAGCTTCCGTTATTGGATATTTCTACTGTATTTTCATCCACCCAATTTTCCTGAATATCGGTATATGTAAGCCCGTATCCAAATGGGTATAGCGGCTCACCTTGAAAGAACTTATAAGTACGGTTTTCCATGCTATAATCTTCAAACGGCGGCAAATCATCCGCTGACTTATAAAATGTAACCGGCAATCTTCCGCTCGGGGAAACCTTTCCATATAATATGTCTGCCAGCGCATTTCCACCTTCAGCACCCGGATAGAAGCATTGAATCACCGCATCACAATTTGTATCTGCATAGGTCAAATTCATACAGCTTCCACTCACATTTACAAATATGACCGGTTTTCCCAATGCAATTATTTTTTCCATGAGCTTCTTTTGAATATCCGGAAGCTCTAAATCCGGTTTATCTCCGATATTTACATCGGAAACAGCTCCTTCTTCGCCCTCCAGCGATGCGTCAATCCCCATACACAGAATCACAACATCAGAATTGTTTGCAGCAACAATCGCTTCTCTGATTTTATCTTCATCCCGCTTCATCAAATCACATCCCATTGCATAATCAACATGGGCTTTTGCCTGATTTCTGATTCCCTGAAGCAATGTACTATATATAGAGGGAATTCCTTTATAATTTGCAAGAAGTGCCCGTACCGAGTCCGCATTCGGTCCGATGACCGCAATCCTTTTTGATGAATCAAGCGGTAGTATTCCGTTATTTTTCAGAAGTACAATGCCCTCTTGTGCCATCTGTCTGTTTAATGCTCTATGCTTGTCACATTCAATGATATCATAAGGAATATGATTGTACTCACAATCATCGTCAAACATACCGAGCCGGAATCTTGCTGTGAATAGCTTTTCAACTGCCTTTGTCACAGTTTCTTCATCGACCAGCCCGAGCGCTGCCGCAGTTTTCAACCATTGATATGCAGTTCCACAGTTTAAATCGCAACCATTATTTACTGCCAACGCCGCACTTTCTGCTTCGTTTTTGGTTACTTTATGATGGTTATTGATATCACATATCGCTCCACAGTCAGAAACCACATAACCCCTAAAGCCAAACTCTCCGTATAATATATCCTGAAGCAATTTTTTACTTGCACAACACGGTTCACCGTCAACTGCGTTATATGCTCCCATAACGGCAGATGGATCGGCATGATCGATGCAATACTTAAATGCCCACAGGTATGTTTCATATAAGTCCTTATCGCTTACCCTTGCATTGAATTCATGACGTCTGCTCTCAGGTCCGGAATGAACTGCATAATGCTTTAATGTAGCATCCGTTTTCCGATATTTCCCTTCGCCTTGCATCCCTTTTATGTACGCAGTCCCCATTACGCCGGTAAGATAAGGGTCTTCGCCATAGGTTTCATGTCCTCTGCCCCAACGTGGGTCTCTGAAAATATTGATATTGGGAGCCCAGCAGGTAAGACCTTCGTATATTTCGGTATGTCCTGTTTGCTTAAACGCATTGTATTTTGCTCTTACTTCGTCAGAAATTGCTGATGCAACCGTTTGCATCAGCTCTGTGTTAAAGCTTGCCGCCATTGCAATCGCTTGTGGAAAAACAGTCGCTGTTCCTGTTCTTGCAACACCATGTAATGCTTCGTTCCACCAATTATATGCAGGAACTCCCAGCCTTTCTATAGCAGGTGCATCATATCTCATCTGCGAAATTTTTTCTGCAAAAGTCATTTTTGCTACCAGTTCTTTGGCTCTTTCCTCAAAAGACATTTTCTAAATCCTCCTTTAATATAGTGTGTCCATAGTGAAAAAAATCACCTTTTTCGCATATGTTCTCAAAATAGCTAAATATACGATTATATTTTTCATTTTAACATACAAAGCAAACAAAAAAAAGCATACATCTTGTCTTTTTATGCGACAGATATTGCTTTTTTGTTTTCTTTCTGATACAATTTTTTTGCCAGACCATGAGTCAGGAAAGGAGCACAAGTCTATGAATAACCAATTAGTGGAAACCTGGAATGTCGCAACAAAAGATTATCCCTTTGTAGACAGCGAATCAAGAATTATGAGTTATTTCCCTCATACCCATGACGAAATAGAAATTATGGTAATTATTTCAGGTGAATGGAGCTTTACAACACCCGAAAACGGTGTTCAGACAGCCAAAGTTGGAGATATGTGCATTTTTATGCCGCAACAGATTCACAGCTTTTCTTCCCTTGCAAACGATAAACATCTTTGCATTTTAAAGCTTCATTCAAGAAATTCAAAAGAGAAGCTGAATTTCAATCTCCTTCGTTTTGAGAATGCCCTGCTAAAAAAGGACGATCCTTTTAATCCTGTTTTACGAACCTACATTGATGCCCTCTGTAAAGAAACCCAGGAAAAAAAGATAGGCTACGGATTTGCCGCAAACAGCCTCTCTAATCTTATCATTTCTGAAATATTGCGTTCTGAACACATCCTGATACTGGATAATTACCATAAAAAGCAAATCTCAGCTTCCGCAAAATTGCTTTCTGACGTAAATGAATATATCTCGGAACATTACATTGAAACAATATATTTGGAAGATGTAGCCAATTATTGCCATTTGTCCAAATATTATTTTGCACATCAATTCAAAGAAATTACAAACCTTACGTTCTATGAATATCTGATTGCTTATCGGTTAGACAACGCAAAAAGTCTTTTGGAGTCATCTGACTATTTCATCAGCGAAATTGCTACACAATGCGGTTTTTCCAACATTCGTTCCTTCAACAGAACCTTTAAAAAACAGTTTGGCTGCACACCATCTGCATACAAGAAGAAAAATCAGAATAAAACTCATTTATATCAAGATTAATGCTTTTTTCTGGCATAATGTTCAATTTTAATATATCAATTATGACAATTAACATTATTTAAAGTGAAATATCAAGCAACGCTTGATGTGAAATAATTTCTGCGAAATTATGAAATTGAAAGCTGTCGCTTTCAGTAAAATGAAATAAATCCACACGCCGAAAAGCGTATTTCACATTGCAAAGCAATATTTCACGCCCGAAGGGTATTTCACAAATCCTGAAAGGATTTATTTCGTTGAAAAAACGGTAGATTTTCTATCAAAATCTACCGTTTTTTCTGGAAGAGCCGAATGGTTTGGATGACAAGTTTCAAGTGATATTCCAACTTCGTTGGAGTGCTATTTTGATAAATCAAAAGTGTTATTGAAACCTTTGGTTTCAGTGATATTATATTTGTTCCTTAAACTCGCCGTAGGCGAATATCACTGCCCGAAGGGCAATATTACTTACGAAGTAAATATCACTTGTTCTGCAAGGAACAAATATAACTGAAAAAAGACATCCGAAGATGTCTTTTTTCATGGAGGAGAGGATGGGATTCGAACCCACGGATGCTTTGACACATCACAGCATTTCCAATGCTGCGTCTTCGACCACTCGGCCACCTCTCCGAACTGACTAAATTAGTATACCATATTTTTTTTTAAAAGTCAAGCAAAATTTTTAATTTTTTTCGGTAAAAACTGTTTGAAACAGTTTTTACCGAAAAATTCATATCTATTGTTGTGCTTTGCTTCTTGCCTTTGCACGCAAATCTGTTTGCAAAATCCGCTTACGAATCCGCAAATGCTTCGGGGTTACCTCCAAAAGCTCATCATCTGCCAAAAAATCTAAGCACTGTTCTAAGCTCAGGTCCTTCGGCGGAACCAGTTTCAGGGCATCATCCGAACCCGACGCACGGGTATTGGTTGCGTGCTTTCGCTTACAGACATTGACCACAATATCCTCTAATCTTGCATTTTCACCGACAACCATGCCCTCATACACCTTCACACCGGCACCGATAAAGAGGGTACCTCGCTCCTGCGCATTGAACAAGCCGTAGGTAATACTCTCACCGTTCTCCCATGCAATCAACGCACCACGGTTCCGGCTTGCGAAATCACCTTTATATGGTTCATATCCATGCAAAATACTATTGATAATTCCGGTTCCCTTGGTTGCAGTCATCAGTTCATTCCGATAACCAATCAAGCCACGGGACGGAATCAGAAATTCCAACCGGGTATAGCTTTGTGTTGTGGGTGCCATATTAATCATTTCGCCCTTTCGCTGAATGACACCATCCATAACAACGCCGGTAAACTCGTCCGGCACATCTACGGTCAGATGTTCAATCGGCTCACATTTTTCCCCGTCAATTTCCTTATAAATAACCACCGGGTTGGAAACCTGGAACTCATATCCCTCACGACGCATATTCTCAATCAGAACCGACAAATGCAATTCACCACGACCGGAAACCTTGAATGCTTCGGTGGTATCGGTTTCTTCTACCCGCAAGCTGATATTGGAATCCAGCTCCCGGAACAGTCTGTCACGCAGGTGACGGGAGGTAACAAACTTACCGTCCTGACCGGCAAAGGGACTGTCATTGACACTAAAGGTCATGGACAATACCGGATCATCAATCTTGACAAAGGGAAGTGCCTCCGGATGCTCCGGATCACAGAGGGTTTCTCCGATATTGATGTCGGCTACACCTGAAATTGCCACCACATCACCGGCTCCGACCTCGTCGGTTACTGCCTTGGAGAGTCCTTCAAAGGTATAAAGCTTGGTAGCCTTTGCTCTTGCGGTTGTTCCGTCTGCACGGCAGACTACCACCGGCATATTGGTTTTGACACAGCCCCGTTCAATCTTGCCGACGGCAATTCTTCCGGTGTAGTCATCATAGTCGATATTAGAAACCAGCATCTGAAACGGTGCGTTCTCCTCACATTCCGGGCAAGGAATTTCCCGCACAATCAGTTCAAACAGTTCTTTTAAGTCCGAGTTCGGCTGCTCCGGATTGTACTCTGCTGTCGCCCAGCCGTCACGTCCCGATGCATAGATTACAGGAGTATCCAGTTGTTCATCGGTAGCACCCAAATCAATGAAAAGCTCCAGCACCTCATCCACAACCTCATACGGACGTGCATTCGGACGGTCTACCTTGTTTACAACAATAATCGGCTTCAAATCCAACGCCAATGCCTTAGAAAGTACAAATCTTGTCTGTGGCATACAGCCCTCAAACGCATCTACCAGCAAGAGAACTCCGTCTACCATTTCCAGACCACGTTCTACTTCACCGCCAAAATCTGCGTGTCCCGGGGTATCAATAATATTAATTTTGGTATCCTTATAATATAGGGAAGTATTTTTTGCCAAAATGGTAATACCACGTTCCCGCTCCAGGTCATTGGAATCCATCACACGCTCATCCACCTGCTCATTTTCACGAAAGGTTCCGCTTTGCTTGAGCATTGCATCTACCAGGGTAGTTTTGCCATGGTCAACATGGGCAATGATTGCAATATTTCTGATATTTTCACGATTTATCATCTGTCATTCCTCCGATTTTAATATCTCTAATAGTCTACCACACAACCCTAAAAAGTGCAAGCAAATCACACAAAATACGGAATTATGTCAGTTTTTCTAAAAAAAACAAAAAAGCTTTATAGTAAATTAACCCAAATATTCGGCGATTAACTCTTCCAGCTCCGCATAGGTGGTCATGGCAAAAATTCTTGCTTTGAAGGCACCGCTTCCACGCATTCCCTTCATATACCACGCCATATGCTTGCGTGCCTCCTTCATCGCACGCACCTCTCCTTTGTCTGCCACCAGGTCACGCATATGCGCCAAAGCCACCTGCAGACGTTCCCGCTCGGTCGGATGATAAGAAACCTCGCCGGTTTCTAACAGCTCCCGAATCTGACGGAACAAAAACGGATTTCCCTGCGCACCTCTGCCGACCATCACACCGTCGCAACCGGTCTGTTGCATCATCCGTTTTGCATCCTCTGCCGAGAAAATATCCCCGTTTCCGATGACCGGCACCGAAACTGCCTCTTTGACCTTTCGGATCATATCCCAATCTGCCGTACCGCTATAGAACTGTTGTCGGGTTCTTCCATGCACCGTGATTGCGGCGGCACCGTTTTCTTCTAAAATTTTTGCAAACTCCACCGCATTTTCCGACGCTGAATCCCATCCTTTTCTGATTTTTACCGTAACCGGGAGGGAAGTATTTTTGCAAACACTCCGGACAATTTTCCCGGCAAGCCCGGGATTTTTCATCAGCGCACTACCGTCCCCATTATTGACAATTTTCGGTGCAGGACAACCCATGTTGATATCTAAAAGCACCGCTCCGCTCTCATCGACCGAGGCGGCAATTTCGCCCATAACATCGGGGTCGCTACCAAAAATCTGCACCGCCGCAGGCTGTTCCTGCACATCAATCCGCATGAGTGTTTTTGTTTTTTTATCTTTGTAGAAAATCCCCTTTGCACTAATCATTTCGGTGTAGACCAGCCCGCACCCAAACTGCTTGCAAGCACGCCGGAATGCCCAATCGGTCACTCCAGCCATTGGTGCTAAGAATACCGGATTTTCTAACGTAACATCCTTAATGGTAATCATTTTCTTCCTCATTTCTGCTTATGCAGATATTTTTTGTTCATTCGGCACACTTAGAGCAGGGTGTAAGCCCGGCACTCAGCGCTTGTCCCAATGCAACTCTGAAGCTATTCTTTCCGCCACAATCAGCATCCAGATGATATTTCTTCCCTGCCGGAGTCCGGTATACTGCATTTTGCGTACCGGTTTCTTCGGGCGTATCCAAAGCAGGCTTGCTATTTTCCTGCCAGCTTGCTCCGGTTTTATAGTCAATCACCACAGTAGGCTGCACATTGTAGCAGTAAACGCAAAATGTAATCCCCTGCCCGGCATCCTCAACCGAATAGCCCTCCATCAGAACACCGTCTGCCACAAGATTATTTTCCCGGAATACCGGCGTCGCTCTGTACACAACATGATTACCGGTTTCTTCTACATATGAATCCACCATATTCTCAAACGGCAGCATTCCCTCGATGTTTAAATACCGGGTTCCGGTAATCAGATTTCTTTTATTTGCATTCTCACCCGTCAGCTGATAGCCAATCAGATGGCATCTGTTATATAGATATTTCCCCGGCACGGTTTCATAGCTTGCATTCATCCACCCGGTCGGGGTAACTGAACCGATGCTTTCCCGCTCCTCCCCCGGCATGATATCCTCAGAAACCGACGCCATGCACACATCACAACGTCCAAGCTCATCTAAATTACTGTAATATTCAAAAGAAGCACCGATGATTTCATATTCTTTGAAAAACGGGATTCCGTCATTTATCTGCACATACGGAGAGCCGGAATAGGCAGGAATCACATTCATCAGATGATTGTACTCATCCTCATCCAAGGTATTCCGGATGATTGTGACCGTCTCTCTATCAGCCTCCCAAGCTACCCCAAAATGAAAGCTTTCGGCAACAAACCGAATCGGAAGCATGGTGCGATTATTAATGACTGTAGGTGCAACATCCAGTAGATACACCTCATCATTAAGATATGCAGTATTACTGTCCAGAACCAATAACACGACATCATCTTCCACCGTCAGCTTAACCGTCCGGCTTGCATCCTCCCAATCCACAACGCCGTCAAACGACTCGATAATCGCCCGGATTGGCACTAAGGTGCGTCCATCGACAATGACCGGCGTTGTTCCACGCCCGGCATCTATCTCTGCTTCTGCACCATTTACCTGCATCATCGGGTTGTTTACTTGCAGACTGACAATGACATCTCCTGTTTTTTCTGCAATCACTACAGACGAGCAAGCAAAAAAACTATAAATCACCGCCAAAAAAAGCGTGAATAATATTTTTTTATTCCCTTTCACAAGCTTCCTCCAAAATCATCTTACTCAATAAAGCCCGGAGAACATATCCACCTGATCCTCCTCCGGCAAACCGTCCAAGCATCCGTTTTCTGCAAGCAGTTCAATTACCGTTTTAGAAACCGCCGTCCGGTTCTGCAAATCCCGGATGGTACGAAACGGTCCATTCTCCCTTGCCTCTGCAATGCTCTTTGCCGCATTCTCACCCATTCCATTCAAAGCATTGAGCGGCGGTCTGATTCCCTCGGGTGTGGATTTAAACTGCAATGCCTCCGACTCGTACAAATCGACCGGAACAAAGTTAATTCCTCTTGCATACATTTCTATGCAGATTTCCAGAATCGGAATCAGATTTTCCTCCTTCGGAGAAATGGTGTTATTCTTCTTTTTCTCCAAGAGCATTTCCATCGACTCCCGTGCTACCTTCATGCCGCGTGCCATCAGCGCCGCATCAAAATCATCCGCACGCACCGTAAAGTAAGCAATATAGAAGGCTTCGGGATAATGCACCTTATAATACGCAATCCGGAATGCCATTGTAACATAAGCAACTGCGTGTGCCTTCGGGAACATATACTTAATCTTCTTACAAGATTCAATATACCAATCCGGCACATCATTTTCCCGCATTGCTTCCTCATATTCAGGAAGCATTCCTTTTTTTGCCGCCTGACCTTTTCTGACAAACTCCATAATTTTAAATGCCATACTCGGATCAAGCTTTTTATGAATCAGGTAGGTCATAATATCGTCACGGGTACAGATTGCCTGCGAAAGAGTGATAACCCCGGCTTTGATGTAGTCCTGCGCATTATTAAGCCACACGTCTGTTCCGTGCGAAAGTCCGGAAATACGCACCAACTCGGAAAACTTCTTGGGCGTTGTATCCAGAAGCATCTGCCGTACAAACTTGGTTCCGAACTCCGGCACGCCATAGGTTCCGACCGGGGAACCGATATCCTCGGTAATTTTTAGTGCATCGGTTGAAGTAAAGAGACTCATGGTTTCTGCATCGTCCAGAGGAATCGTCTGCGGATCAAGCCCGGTTAAGTCCTGCAGCATTCTGATGACCGTCGGATCGTCGTGTCCAAGCTCGTCCAGCTTTAAAAGATTCTGGTCGATAGAATGGTAATCAAAATGGGTTGTGATAATATCCGACTCTGTATCGTCCGCCGGATGCTGTACCGGACAGAACTCATGAATATCATTTTTCAGCGGTACAACGATAATTCCGCCCGGATGCTGTCCGCTGGTACGTTTTACACCAACACAGCCTGCGGCTAACCGTTTCATTTCTGCGTTGCGGATGGTGATTCCGTTTTCCTCGGCAAACTTTTTTACATAACCGAACGCCGTTTTTTCTGCCACCGTTCCGATGGTTCCGGCACGGAATACGTGTCCCTCTCCGAAAAAGGTTTCGGTATATTTATGAATCACCGGCTGATAATCACCCGAAAAATTCAGGTCGATATCCGGCTCCTTATCTCCCTTAAAGCCTAAGAAGGTTTCAAAGGGAATGTCGTGTCCGTCTTTTTTATATTTTGTGCCACAAACCGGGCAATCCTTATCCGGCAGGTCACATCCCGAAATACCGCTTCCGTCCTCGATGAATTCACAGTTTTTACAGTTCGGGCAGATGTAATGTGCCGGCAAAGAATTTACCTCGGTGATATCCGACAAAAAGGCAACAAAGGACGAACCTACCGAGCCTCTTGAGCCTACCAGATAGCCGTCACTCAAGGATTTCCGAACCAACTCCTGCGCAATTTTGTACATAACCGAGAAGCCGTAGGTTGTGATAGAATAAAGCTCCTTATCCAACCGCTCCTGCACCAGCTTCGGAAGATTTTCTCCATAGATTGCTCTTGCCTTGCTATAAGAATCGGCAATAATACTCTCCTGCGCACCCTCAATTTCCGGAGGACATTTCTTTTTCGGAATCGGGCGGACTGCCTCAATCTGTTCCGCAATCAGATTGGTGTTGGTAACCACCACCTCATACGCCTTTTCCTCTCCAAGATATGCAAATTCCGAAAGCATCTCCCCGGTGGTACGCAAATAAAGCGGTGCCTGGTTGACTGCATCCTTAAAGCCTTTATAATACATCAGAATTTTTCTGTAGTTTGCCCCTTCCGGATCTAAAAAATGCACGTCACAGGTTGCACAGACTGGTTTTCCCATGAGCTCGCCCAGCTCTACCACCTTGCGGTTTAAATTCTGCAAATCCTCATCTGTCTGAACATCAGGATAATCCGCTTCCCGCTTCATATACGCATTGTTGCCAATCGGTTGAATTTCCAGATAATCATAAAAGGATGCAATTTCCTTTAACTCCTCCAACGGCTTATGGTCTACAATCGCGCGGAACAATTCTCCCGCCTCACAAGCAGAACCCACAATAATTCCCTCACGCTTTCTTGCAAGCATACTTTTTGGAATTCTCGGAGTACGGAAGAAATATTTTAAATGAGATGCCGATACCATCTCATAAATATTCCGCACACCGGTTTCGTTCTTCGCCAGCAGGATAATATGATATGCCTTGCCCTTTTTGGATGCCTCCGCCATGTCATAAACCGTGTTCAATTCAGCTAAACCCGTCTGTTCCCGGCTTTTTAGTTCCTCTAACATTTTAACAAAAATATCTGCTGTTGCCTTGGCATCATCTACCGCACGGTGATGATTTTCCAATAGAATTTTCAAATGCTTGGACAAGGTATCCAGCTTATGATTCGGAAATTCCGGGTAAAGACATCTTGCCAATTGCAGGGTATCAAGATAGCTGTTTTCAAACACAAAACCATGCTTGTCTGCCGCTTTCTGAATAAAGCCGACATCAAACCGGGCATTATGTGCAACCAAAACACACCCCTTACAGAACTCTAAAAAATCGCCCAGAATCTCTTCAATTTTCGGTGCATCGGCTACCATTTCGTCCGTGATGCCGGTCAGCTCCACAATGTTTGCGGGAATCGGCTCACAAGGATTGACAAAGGTAGACCACCGTTCGGTAATTTCACCCTGCTCCACCTTAACCGCACCGATTTCGGTGATATTGTTCTTGGTATTGGACAAGCCGGTGGTTTCAATATCAAACACCACAAAAGAATCCGCTACCGTCTGATTCTGCATCCGATAGGAGATTTTTGCACTATCATCTAAAAGATACCCCTCCACACCATAGAGTACCTTGATTTTTTCATTGTTATCCGATGCTTTCATCGCATCAGGATAGGACTGTACCACTCCGTGATCGGTAATCGCAATTGCCTTATGCCCCCATGAAATCGCACGTTCAATCAAATCCTTGGTTGAAGAAACGGCATCCATCGCCGACATCTGCGTGTGCATATGCAGTTCTACCCGCTTTTCCTCCGAAGTATCCTCACGAACCTCTGCAGGAGGCGCCAGACCGATTGCATTGGCTGATACGATTACCTCACGGGCATACTGGTTATACTCCGCCTTTCCCCGGATTGCCACACGGGTTCCGTTTTTCAGACGTTTTAACATATCTGCAAGCGTTGCATCGTTTTCCTCCGAAAACTCCATGAACATCTGCACGCTGACCGAATCCTGATAGTCGGTGACATCAATCATCACAATATGATATTGCTTTTCTGTTTTTTTACTGGTAATATCCTTGGTTTCTAAACCGAACACCTCGCCGTAAAAGCAAACACGTCCGGAGTTTTCTCCGATTGCAGAAATCGGCACCAGTTCATCCCGGATTGCACTTCCGAAGAGCATTTCGGTCACAACGGCACGACCCAAATCCACTACGGGCTTTTGCTCTTCCCTTGCTTCCGGCTGTTCAACTGCTTCAAACTCCTCCGGCAACAAAAGCTTCCACGGCGTACTCTCAACCGGGCCCGGCTTATGTACGTGAACACTGCTCAAACGATACGTTTTCTGCAATTGAAATTCAAACCGCTCCAACGCTTCTTCTGAAGCATCCTCCTCCAGCAAGACCTCCATCCGCCGTCTGGATTTCGATAGTTTAATTTTCTCCACTCGCTTCTGTGCCAGCTCCGAATTCCGGACCGCCGGAAACAATGCGTCAATACTCGGTCTCATAAGGTTCCTCCTTTCCTATCGTATGAAAAATTAGTAACAGGCATGGAAAATCAAGCCTGTTACTGTATTGTTTCTATTATTTGAAGTATTCTACACCGGACAGGAACAACTTCTGATCCTTTTCGCCCGGGATATTTTTGAAGATGTTGGTTCCGATACGTTCAGAATGTCCCATCTTACCCAAAACACGTCCGTCCGGACTGGTGATACCCTCAATTGCCGAAACCGAGCCATTCGGGTTATAAGCAATATCATAGGTAGCTTTTCCAGCTTCGTTGACATACTGGGTTGCAATCTGTCCGTTCTTTGCAAGCTCTGCCACCTGCTCCGGCGTTGCAATGAATCTACCCTCACCGTGCGAAAATGCAACAGAATGTAAATCCCCCACCTTGGTATGTGCTAACCAAGGAGATTTGTTGGTTGCAATTCTGGTGGTTGCCATGCAGGAAATGTGACGTCCGATGGTGTTAAAGGTCAAGGTCGGTGCATTTTCCTCCGGAGTTCTGATTTCGCCGTAGGGAACGAGTCCTAACTTAATCAATGCCTGGAAACCGTTACAGATACCCAGCATCAGACCGTCACGGTTCTTTAAGAGATTCATTACTGCATCCATAACCAACGGATTTCTGAATGCGGTTGCAATGAATTTTCCGGAGCCGTCCGGCTCGTCACCGCCGGAGAATCCGCCCGGCAGCATCACGATTTGTGACTGGTCAATCCGTTTTTTCATCTCTTGCATGGAGTAGGTGATATCCTCTGCATTCAGATTCTGGATGACAAATACATCTGCTACACCGCCGGCACGTTCAAATGCTCTTGCGGTATCATATTCACAGTTGGTTCCCGGGAATACCGGAATGAAGATTCTCGGCTTTGCAAACTTCTCGCCCGCCACTGCAGGTGCGCCGCTCTCATAGCTATAGGTCTGCGGTTCTTCCTTGAAGTCGCCTGCCTGCGTCGGGAATACCTTTTCCAAAGGTGCTGTCCACGCCTTTAATGCTTCTTCAATGGTAATCTGTACGCCACAGATATCCAGTACCGGAGCCTCGGTGGTTTCACCGATTACCTCACCGCCCTCAGCAGTTTCCATTTCCAATACAATGGATGCCATCGGCGCATAGAACAGCGTATCATTCGTAATATTTTTATCAAACTTCACACCGATTTTGTTACCAAACGACATCTTGGAAACAGTCTCGGCAAGACCAAAGCCCTTTACAACACTTGCAGACAATACCTTACCGGAGAGAATCAGCTGATGTACGGTTTCGTACATTTCCTTTAAGCTTTCAAAATCCGGCAAATCATTTTCGTCCCGCTTTGCACGGAAGAGTACCAGCTTAGAGCCTGCCTTCTTCAATTCCTGTGAAATGGCACGGTCTGCCGGAATCGGAGCAACTGCAAAGGAGGTCAAGGTCGGGGGAACATCCAAATCGTTAAAGCTTCCACTCATGGAATCCTTACCGCCGATTGCCGCAATGCCCAGAGCAAGCTGAGTCTGATATGCACCCAACAAAGCAGAAAGCGGTTTTCCCCATCTGGTTTTATCTGCACCCAAACGCTCAAAATATTCCTGGAAGGTCAGATATAAGGTCTTGTAATCTGCACCGATTGCAACTGCCTTGGAGACAGATTCCACAATCGCATAGGTTGCTCCGTGGTACGGGCTCCACTTGGAGAGCTTCGGATTATAGCCAAAGGTCATAACGGTTGCGGTGTTGGTTTCACCCTCTAAGACCGGAACCTTTGCCACCATACCCTCGGTCGGGGTTAGCTGATATTTTCCACCGAACGGCATCAGGACGGAGCCTGCACCGATGGTAGAGTCGAACCGTTCACAAAGTCCCTTCTGGGAGCATACATTCAAATCGCTCAAGGTATCAAGCCACTTTTGCTTTACATCGGTTACAACCTCCTGCCGGAAGAAGCTGTTTTCCTCCTTCGGCAGAATCACTTCGATATCGGTGTGCTTCTCGGCACCGTTTGTATTTAAGAAATCTCTGGAAATGTTACATACAGTCTGATCTCTCCAGGTCATAATCAGACGGTTCTTGTCGGTTACCTCAGCAACTACAGTTGCTTCTAAGTTTTCTTCGTGAGCCGCCGCAATAAAGAATTCCACATCCTCCTTTGCAACAACAACTGCCATACGTTCCTGAGATTCGCTGATTGCAAGCTCGGTTCCGTCTAAGCCTTCGTACTTTTTCGGTACTTTATTCAAATCAATGGTCAAGCCATCTGCCAATTCGCCGATTGCAACCGAAACACCGCCTGCACCAAAGTCATTACAGCGCTTGATTTTGGTGGTGACATCCGGATTCCGGAACAATCTCTGCAGCTTTCTTTCTACCGGCGGATTACCCTTTTGCACTTCACTTCCGCAGGTTGCGATAGATTCCTCGGTATGTGCTTTCGATGAGCCGGTCGCACCGCCACAGCCATCACGTCCGGTTCTTCCGCCCAACAGAATGATGATATCTCCCGGTGCCGGAACCTCACGCACGACATTCTTTTTCGGAGCCGCACCGATAACCGCACCGATTTCCATTCTCTTTGCAACATAGCCTTCGTCATAAACTTCAACAACCTGACCGGTAGCCAGACCAATCTGGTTTCCGTAGGAGCTGTAACCAGCTGCTGCACCCTTGGTAATCTTCTTCTGCATCAGCTTACCGCTCAAAGTATCCTCTAACGACACTCTTGGGTCACCGCTTCCGGTTACACGCATTGCCTGATAAACATAGGAACGTCCGGACAACGGGTCACGGATTGCACCGCCCAAGCAGGTTGCCGCACCACCGAACGGTTCAATTTCGGTCGGGTGGTTATGGGTTTCGTTTTTGAACATAATCAGCCACGGCTCTTTTTTGCCGTTGACATCTACCTCTGCCACAATACTGCAGGCATTGATTTCTTCCGATTCGTCAATTTCCTTTAATTTGCCTGCCTTTTTCAACTGCTTGACAATGATGGTTGCAAGGTTCATAAAGCAAGCCGCACGGTCAGGTGCATATAAATCCTTCTTTGCCTCTAAATAGTCGGCATAGGCTTTTTTCAGAATATCTGCATACTTGCCGTCCGGAATGGTGACGCTGTCAATTCTGGTAGAGAAGGTCGTGTGACGGCAATGGTCTGACCAGTATGTATCAATCATGCGAAGCTCGGTTACAGTCGGGTCTCGTTTTTCTTCATTCTTGAAATAGTCCTGACAGAACTTCAGGTCATCTGCATCCATTGCAAAACCCATGGTCTTTAATAAATCAGCCAAACCGGATGCGTCCATGTCAATAAATCCGGTAACGGTTTTTACATCCTCGGGCGGAGTTAAATCCATTTCCAGACTGGTGCATTTTTCCAAGGAAGCCTCTCTTGCTTCGACCGGGTTAATCAGATATTTCTTTACCCGCTCCAAATCAGATGCATCAATACCCTCTAATACATAGACCTTTGCACTGCGAACGGTCGGTCTTTGCTTTTGTGTCAGAATGGAGATACACTCCTCTGCCGATGCTGCACGCTGGTCAAACTGTCCCGGCAAAAATTCGATTGCAAACACCTGCGCAGATGCATCAAATGAGATATCCTCGTCATATGCCATATCTACCGGCGGCTCAAAGAATACCGAAACTCTTGCCTTTTCATATTCTTCATCGGTGACACCGTCTACATCATAGCGGTTAATCACACGAACATTTTTCAAATTACCAAGTGAAAGATTCTGTCTTAAATCCTCCAGTACCCCCCGGGCTTCTACGTCAAATCCTTGCTTTTTTTCTACATAAATTCGTCTTACCATTGCTCTTCTCCCTTCACAGTACCGTAAAATTTCCTTATCTTATATTTTACTATGTTTTTCGACAGATGTAAAGAGGAGAAAGCACTAAATTTTCAAAAATTATGAAAAAATTTTTTTATAAAAAAACACTTGACAAAAAAAATGTTTTGTGGTATTATATTTACACAATCGATATGCGGGAGTGGCTCAGTGGTAGAGCGTCACCTTGCCAAGGTGAACGTCGCGAGTTCGAATCTCGTCTTCCGCTCCA
>SVJN01000148.1 GCA_015068965.1 Oscillospiraceae bacterium | reverse complement strand
ATGAGGCGGACCAACCGCTCGGACTTTCCTATTATGACGGTTGTATCCATGTAAATGATTCTTCCGAATCGGAACGTGCATATCATGTTGAAATTATTCCGGGAAAGGATGTCTATGCAATCGGAGAGGAACTGGAGGTTCAGGTCTGGTTATATACCGATGATGTGGTTGTTCAACTCTATGAGGGAGATTATACGGTATCCGGCTTTGATAGCTCAAAGCCAGGTCTTTATGAGGTGACGGTTTCCTATGGTGATGACTACCGCACCTTCACAGTTGAGGTGGTTGATAATCAGGAAGCAGAACCGGTTATTACCCATATTGTCCGGGCGATTGCCGGAGCGGGAGTGACGATTTCCCCGAGCGGATATTCTGAGGTAAAAGACGGTACAGTAACGAAATTTGCCCTTGGTGCAAAAGAAGGATATCAGATTTCTTTGGTGAAGGTGAACGGTCAGAAGGTAGAGATACCGGACGGAAATCTGAGTGTAACTGTGACAGAGGATACGGTAATTGAGGTTTCGGGACGGAGGAAAACCTACTCCATTACACAAAAAACAAACACAAACGGTAGGATAGAATTATCCTCCGGGATTGTGGAGTATGGTGGTCTTTGTACCGCACGGATTGTTGCAGATGACGGCTATGTGATTTCTGATGTATTGGTCGACGGAAAAAGTGTCGGTGCGTGCAGAACGTATCACTTTACAAATGTGCAGGAAAATCATACCATTGAAGCAAGATTTGAAGAAATTGTCCGGGTTGTGACTGTCAGGGCATATGCAAACGGAAAGGGTAGAGTTTCTCCTGCAAGAAGCACCATCAATGCAGGCGGAGATTTGAATCTGGTCGTTACACCGGATTATGGATATCGTGCGGCATATGCAGAGGGTGACGGTAAGGCATTGGATATTTCCAATCACAAAATCATGCTTGAGCATATCGACGTTGATACCGATGTTTCGGTTGTTTTTGAAAAAGATGTGTTCCCGGTTTCTGTGGTTGCAACGGAGGGTGTGGAACTATCTGTTTGCTATGACGGACAAAGTGCAGAGCAGTTGGATGTTCCCTACATGGAACCTGTAGAGATTGTTTTGGAGGTTGCAGACGGATACAAGCTGAATACACTTTATGTAAATGGTGTGCCGGTTAAGGCAACCCGGGCGGATGGAGTTTTAAAGTGTCAGGCGATGATAACCGGAGAAACCCAAATTACAGCAAGATGTGTAAAAAATCTGGTCAGCGAATTTAACATAGAGGTTTCAAAAGCAGGTCTGGCGGCAGAAATCAACCGGGAGAATGCAGAAGCGAAAAAAGCAGAATTTATTGTGTTGGCGGAAAAATATGCATTGCTTTCTGCGGAGGAAAAGATGGTTTGTACCACCTCATATGCTACGGTGTTAGCGGCACTTGACAGAGCAAACGCATATATCGCATTGAATGAGTCCGGTATCATAGAACGGATTAACAGCTTCCCGGATAAGCTGGAAGCAGAGACATATCGTATGTGGAAGGGTGACATAGAGCTTGCTTATACAGAGTACGAAGGAATGACGAATCTTTCCAAGTCCTTGATTGATTATGCGGTTACAACAAAGCTTTTGCGGCTCAAGCAGGAGGCAGAAGCATTTGAGATGGAGCATATGCATATTCTTGAATACCTTCAGGAATTAGTGTATTCTGTGACCTATGAGGATATCCTGGATGCAGAAAGACTGCCGGCTGCTTATTCGAGATTGTCCTTGGCAGAGAGTACCTACTATGGTATGCATGAATCGGAAAAAGAACTGGTATCACCTGAATTATACAACGAATTGACTGCCAAGCTGGGAAGAATCTCTACGCAGATTCAAAAGCTGTATATAGCCCCGTTTACAAGCAGAGTGTTACGGTGTCAAGGCGTTGATGTTGCTGATACCATTGCAGATGCGGAGGCAAAGCGGGCACAGATTTACGAGCTGATGAACGAGTATCACGCACTTCCGTTGTTTGCAAAGGCACGGATTCCGGAGGCGACGCATCAAAGGCTGGATGATTTATACGAGAGTGCCAGCATCAGAGTGACGGCAACTGTTAATAACGTGCCGGTTGATGTAAACGGAGAATTTGATGAGGCAGTAGAGCTTGTTCTGACTGAGCCGGATTTGAAGGAGACTGATATTTCTGATGTGACCGGAAAAGCACTCTATCAGGCGATTGATGTGAAGCTGTATACCGAGGATGCACAGGAGGTTCAACCTTCCTCGAAAATCAGAATGAAAATGGAAATCACAAAAGAGCTTGCAGAATCCGATATCAGCGTTATCTATATAGATAATGAGGGTGTGGTATTTGATGTGCAGGGAGAAGTGATGGAAGAGAATGGAAACTATTATGTCATTTTCTTTGTTGACCATTTCAGTAGCTTTGCAATCCTTTATAATGAAAAAGAGGCTCCCGAGACACAAATCACCTTTGACCGGGAATATGTTGAGCCGGGTGATGAAATCACAGCAAGCGTATCGGGTGCAGTTAATCCTGCAAATTGTATGTTCCGGATGGCAGGCTATTCCGAACAAGGAGCATTGACCTTTGTAAAGGATGCAGAAAACGGAACAGTTTTTGGTATCATTCCGGATGAAACGGTAGTAATAAAAGCTATGTTGTGGGATAACAATATGTCTCCGCTTGTTCCTGCAAAAACACTTTTTGTTGCAACGCCGGATATTCAGATTAAGTTTAACCGGGAAACAATTAGCGTTGGTGATGAAATCACAGCAACCGTAACCGGCGTAGTGAATCCTTCCAATTATGTATTCCGGATGGCAGGCTATTCCGGACAAGGAAAATTAACCTTTGTAAAGGATGCAGAAAACGGTATTGTTTCGGGAACGGTTGCAGAGGAAACTGCGGTTGTGAAAACATTCTTCTGGAATCAATCAATGTCACCGGTGATTGATTCTGAAATCAGGTTTGTGGGACAGTAATATAATTTTGGTACCGTAAAGGATGTCATATAGAAGGAGTCGGGAGTTTTTCCGACTTCTTTTTTGAAAAATATAATAAAAATCAACATTTTTCGTTTAATTTTCGCCTTGTGTACGTAACGAAGTAGCGGTATCATAAAATAAGAAACAATGAACCGGAGGAACAAAATGAGTATTCTTGTCTATTTGTGCGGAATTCTGAAAAGTGTTATATATGGCTCCAGTGTCTTTTTTACCGGAAAGCTGACCGAGACGGTGGATATTTTAGATATTCTTGCCTTGCGTTTCCTGATGAGCTTTGTGGTGTTCTGGCTTTTGAAGGTGACGGGTGTTGTAAAAATCAGAGTCGGTGCAGCTGACTTTATCAAAAAGGAACGGCGGATGCCCGGTATGGGAGTTTTACTGTTGGCGGCGTTATTTGAGCCGGTTTTATATATGTTCTTTGAAACCTTTGGTATTTCGATGACGACCGGAATCACAACCGGGGTGATATTGGCACTGTCACCGATTACAAGCTGTATTGTGGAAACCTTGATTTTGCATGAGAAATCTTCATGGCTACAACGGTTTTTCTTAGGCGTCGGAATTGTCGGTGTGATGTATATTGCAGTCAAAACCAGCACAACAGACGGAGAGGATTCTGTGCTTGGTATTATTATGCTGATGCTTGCGGTGTTGTCAGGCTCGTTATTTTGTGCCTTTTCCAGAAAGTCCTCCCAAAATTTCAATGCAATGGAGGTTACCTATATATCTGCGATGCTTGGAACCATGATATTCAATGGAATCAATGTGGTACGGCATATTTATCTTGGGGATATGATCCATTATTTCATGCCATATTTTAACCCGGATAATCTGATTGGATTTGCATTTTTGTCCATTCTGTCTACCATTGCGGCGACGGCAATGAATAACTATGCACTCGGAAAAATCAAACCCTCTGTCATGGCGGCATTCGGTGGGATATCTACGATTGTAACAGTTGTTATCGGAGCGGTATTTTTCCATGAAAAAATCTACTATTTCCATATTATCGGCTTTGTACTGATTCTGATCAGAATGGTTGGTGTGACCTATCTGGAGATAAAGAAGGAAAAGAAAATATGATACAAAGGGGAGGTTTAAAAATGCACCGACCGTTTGACGGCTTTTCGTGTGAATTTACAAGCATTGCAAACTGTTTCAACTTGCAATTCATTGTAGGAATCCGCAAAATGCGGATTCCTCTTTA
>SVJN01000147.1 GCA_015068965.1 Oscillospiraceae bacterium | reverse complement strand
ACGCCGTCGGGTAACCCAAAACAAAGAAAATCCTTGTTTTGGCTCAGTTTGTTCGTTCTGAAGCATTTTTTCCTATCCCCAAAAAGCAGGGAGTGTAAAAAAACGAGTTTTTTACACCCCTACGATTTCGGGATAAAACACTGCATCAATGCATCAAATCCATTGCCGTATCTATCATCCCACCAATATTGCGGAAAATCCCTTCGGTCTTTTTGTGCAGTTTTCTTCTTTGCTTATCAGAAAGCGGGTCTGCAAGCATTGTTACTGCCGCCCCGATTGCCAGTCCTGCCGTAACTCCTTTGATAAAACCTGAATAACGCATATACATGCTCCTTTCAACTTTTTTTCTACAACGCTATTATTTGCAGCTCTTATTTTTTTAAACATGAAATAAAATACATTTTATACAATAATTTTTTATAAAAATGTTACAATATGGATATTGACGAATCCCATAAAATGAGTATAAAATAGAGTATATACAACAAAGGGGGAAAGACCATGGTCAATATCACACCGTTTCAGGGTTACCGCTTTAACCCAAACGTCATTGAAAATCTCGGCGATGTAATGGCACCGCCTTACGATACCGTTTCCGGCAAGGAGCTTGATTCTTTTTACGAAAAGGAAGAGCATAATATTATCCGTATCAACAAAGGAATCAGCTATCCGGAGGATAACGAAACCGAAAACTGCTTTACCCGTGCGGCGGCATATCTGCAGCAATGGATTAGTGAGCAGGCACTCATGCAGGAAGAAAGGCCGGCACTCTACCTTTATCAGCAAGAGGTTCAGTACAAGAATACAACCTATACCAATCAGGGAGTTGTCGGTCTGTTAGAGCTGCAGGAGCTTGGCGAAAATATCCTCTCCTGCGAGCAGGCACACAAGGATGTCAAGGGCGCACGTTATACTCTGGTTGAAAAAACTGCCGCTAACATCAGCATGATTAACTGCATTTATCTGGAATATGAAAAGGATTTGATGAATTTCTTAAATCAGATTTCGGACAAAAATGCTCCCGATATGGAGTTTGAAACTCCCGAAACAGTCGTTGGCGGAAACGTCCGTCAACGTGTCTGGGTGATTACCGACACCGAAAAAATTGCGTTTATTCAGGAGCATTTAAAAAACCAGACACTCTACATTGCAGACGGTCAGACCCGTTACGAGGTAAGCCTGGAATACCAACGCCAATGTCGGGAAAACAACCCGAATCACACCGGAAAAGAGCCTTATAACTACATCATGACGTTGTTTACCAATGCCTTTAACGACGGTCTGGTACAGCTTCCGGTACACCGCATGGTCAGCTTCCCGAAGAATTTTTCGGAGGATTTCTTCATTGCTTGTGCGCAAGACTATTTTAAAATCGAAAAAATCATCATCGACACAGCAAGCCAGGATTTTATTGAAACCATGAAAAAGCAGATTGCCACCACCCGACGGGAGAATAAGTTCGGCTTTTACTGCGGAGGAAAATACTTCTACCGCATGACCTTCCGGAACGAAGCCTATTTAAAATCCCTACTCCCTGATAAGTCCGATGCATACCGCAGTTTAGATGTGACGGTGCTCAATCAGCTTCTTTTGGGAGAGCTTTTGAATATTCCGGAGGAACAGCACGCAGAACGCATCAAATACACCACACGCATTACTCACGGTGTGGAAGCAGTGCTCTCGGGCGAATACGGTTGTATGTTCATCATGAACCCGGTTCGGGCAGAGCAAATCCGGGGCGTTGCATTAGCACGTGAACGGATTCCGGAACGGTCAATCTTTATTTTCCCCAAAGCATCTACCGGGGTTGTAATATACAAAATGTAACTACATGGGGATGTAAAAAAAAATCCAGAACGCAAAAAATCGGTATAAAACAATTTTTTGTACCGATTTTTTTTGATAACAATTGACTCTTTATCTCATCCGTGGTATAATAAATATATCAATGGTTTATCGTTAAACTAAAGGAGGTTTTTTATGAATACACATCTGATTTGTGAAACCGGATTTGATTCGGAAAAAATTCATTTTTACGGAAACAAATTTCTCACCGGAAACGGATATATGGGTGTCCGCGGAACGTTGGGAGAATATCGCAAGGAGCATCTGCCTGCCATCAATTTAGCAGGTATCTATGATAAGGTCGGTGACGGCTGGCGGGAATCGGTCAATGCACCAAACGGGCTTTATACCTATCTTGTGATTGACAAAGAAGCCTATACCCTACCCGAAAAAGAAGTGTCCGAGCACGAAATGTGTCTGGATATTTCCTCCGGTATACTGACGAGAAAAACCGTCTTTACTACCCCCAAAGGCACCGTTAGCTTAACCGCAGAGCGAATGGTTTCGATGACCAACCACAATCTGATTTTGGAGGCATATTCCGTGACGGCTGATTATGCGTGCAAAATTTCGGTGTTTACCGGAATTGATGCGGCAATCTGGGATATTTACGGTCCGCATTTACCCAAAATCGAGCTTCATCAGGAGGGTACATATCTGGTTGCATCCGGAACCACACAGGAAACAAACATCGGGGTTACAACCCAAGAAGAGGCTTTCTGCCTCTTCCAATCCCAAGAAAAGATACATATCAATGAGGATTCTATTCTGCATGAATTTTTGTGGGATGCCGAAGCGAATGTATCGTACAGAATTGAAAAAAAGGTACTGGTTTCCACCTCACGGGATACAAAGCCCGCAACAAAACCGCAGGACTACGAAACTGAGAGGAACGCACACATCCGCTTCTGGAATCAGATTGCTGACGATTCCTATTTTGAAATTATGGGAGACGAACGTGGCGAAACTGCCCTGAACTACTCCCTCTATCATCTAAACTGTATTGCACCCCGACACAGCGAAAGCCTCTCCATTCCGGCACGTGGGCTTTCCGGTCAGGTCTATAAGGGTGCGGTGTTCTGGGATACCGAGATGTTTATGCTCGACTACTTCCTCTACACCTATCCGGACATTGCAAAAACATTGTTAAAATACCGCATTGACACCCTGCCGGGTGCTTTGGAAAAGGCAAAAAGCTATGGTCTGGACGGTGCTTTCTACGCATGGGAAAGCCACGAAGGCGGCTTAGATGCCTGCTCCGACTATAACATTGTGGATGTCTTTACCAAACGTCCGATGCGAACCTTTTTCCGGGATAAGCAGGTGCATATTTCGGGCGCAATCGTCTATGCTCTGAAAAAATATCTGCGTATTACCGGAGAAACCGACATTTTGACAGAAGGCGGAGAGAAAGTTATCTTAGCCTGCGCAGAGTTCTACCGTTCTTTACTGTTAAAACGTGCAACCTCTGATTTTTATGAAATTTATGATGTTGTCGGTCCGGACGAATATCACGAGCGTGTGAATAACAACGCCTACACCAATCGCATGGCAAAATTTGTGTTTGATGCCGCTTATGAGCTAAGCGGTGATACACAATGGCAAAAGCTTTCGGCACAATTGATTCCGCCCAAAACAAATCAGGATGGTGTTATCGAGCAGTTTGACGGCTATTTCAAGCTGGAGGATTGCCGGGTGGCAGATGTCAGAAGCCGCTTGTTAGACCCGAAGGAATATTGGGGCGGTGCTTATGGTGTTGCCAGCGATACGCAGGTCATTAAGCAGGCCGATGTTGTTGCGATGATGTGTATGTTCCGGGAAGACTTTTCCAAGGAACAGATGAAGGCAAATATCGACTACTATGAACCACGTACCGAACACGGTTCCTCTTTGTCTGCTTGTATGTACTCCCTGCTTTCCTGCTATACCGGGCATCCGGATTTTGCATACCCCTTCTTCCTAAAATCTGCCGAGGCAGATATTCTGCCCGGTGCGAAGCAATGGATTGGACTGGTTTATATCGGCGGTACGCACCCGGCAGCACAGGGCGGTGCCTGGATTGTTGCGGCAATGGGATTCGCAGGCTTGCAAATCAGGGACGGTAAAATCACCTGTAACCCACAGCTTCCCAAAGGTTGGAACGGTATGAAATTTAAAATCAATTACCGTGGTAAGCAATACGAAATCATCATTTCCGGGGACAGTTATCAGATCGATGAACTCTAAAATGAACAAAGCGGCTTCGCCGCAACCGCCTCTATAAAATCATTTTATACTTGAAAGTGACACAGAGCGGTAAGAAGAAGCAGAATGCTTTGTTTCGCCCATGTGCGTTTCCGCCATTGGCGGAAAATTTCGCACGGGCATTCAATTCTTTTTACTTTATAGGAACGAAGTTTC
>SVJN01000009.1 GCA_015068965.1 Oscillospiraceae bacterium | reverse complement strand
TCGGTCTTTTTCGCGTTCTTTTTCGCAATCAGAACCCCGGCAGCTGCAAGAACCGCCACACCTGCAACAATTGCAACGATTTTCTTCCAGGGCTTTTTTGCGCTATGTAATCTGCTTCCCATTTTTTTAATCCTCCTTTTTTTAAGTGCAAAGTGCAAAATGCAAATTTAAGCGACAACCTGTAAATCAAGCACGAAGTGCGAAGATGAACAGCTTGGTGGAGCTTATGTCAAAACACACAACGATGCGAGCACGAATGTGCGATGAAGAGTTGCATGTGTTGACGGCTCAAAATGATGGTAAATGCAAAATGCAAAGTGCAAAACGATATGCTGATGCATTTTATCCTTATCATACAATACTTTCGTTTCGCCCTTGTGTAAAAAATAAAAACAATTTATGAACAATGCAAGAGCCTTACAAAGAACAAAAAAACGTTGCATGAAATACATATTGTGTATAAAAATTCAGTTTCTTGTAGGGGGCGATGCCAACATCGCCCCGCATTCGGGCGGATGTAGGCATCCGCCCCTACTATCTTGTATCAACTAAAACTTTACACAAATCAATCCTCCCGTCACGCTTTGCGTGCCACCCTCCTTTACACAAGGAGGGCTTGAAGGCTCCCATGTCCGGCTCCCTTGTGTAAAGGGAGCTGTCACGAAGTGACTGAGGGATTGTCAACTTTTAGTTGTTACATTGCACTACAATTTTTGAATAAAATGTACACAAAAATATTTACGCAACAGTCTCTTTCCTGCTATGCAGTTTGTTGTTTTTCTTTAAACAGCAATACTCCTTAAAATAATTTTTTTATAGCTGATTGTAAAAGTGTTTGATTGATAGCCATTTTGCAGAGGAGCGCTCCGTTCATCTGCTATCTTTCTTCGGCTTGGTCAGTTGATAGCTATCGTCAATCATCCTTGCATTTACCACCAATTACGACGGCTCCTCGAAGAAAATCAGCTGCCGCCATTGTTCTCCGTCAGGTATGAGATACTCTCCTTTATAAATTGTCAGTTCTCCGTTTTGGGAAACCACCTTCATATGAAAATTCCCCTCCTTCGGCTCTGAATACTCCCGTTTCAAGGTTTCGTAATATTCCTGATTGCCGGATTCTCTGGCTTTTATGATATACTCCACCGTATCCGGGTCACGGTCATAATTCTTATCCACTCTGGTGTAATCAAAGGTCGCCGTATCCCCCTCCTGCACCCAGCCGGAAATCTGCAAATCCAGGATTTCATACATCGGTGAATATGCCCGATGAAATACCTTCTGCAGATATGCTTTCGTCTGTTCATACAGCTCGGAGACCTCAAACGTCAGGCTTTTTAGCATCATGGCTACATCCGCATCGGAAAACGCACCCTCTGCAAAGGAAAGCACAAGCATATCACCGCCTGCATCCGGGTAACGGATAAAATAGGAAATCACACCATTCTGCTCCATCCTCCGCACCGGGACACCGTAGCCGTAAATTCTGGTTACCGTTGCTCCCTCACTCACAGTTTTCGCTTTTCCGTCCAGTTCATCCGGCTTCATCCAGATTCGCTCATCAAGTAAAATCACATTGCTTCGTATCGGCATATTCCGATACCAGCTTCCCACCTCAACCGCATCGGTCGGCAGCATTAGTCGGAATCCCTCTCCTCTATAGGCGGTCACCTCCGGGCGGAACAAAAATCTCTGCTCCAAAGGTGTTCCATCCATATCACAAATCATCAGCTTCAGATTCCGCAGCTCGGAGGCATCCTCCACCGTCAGATAATAAATCCGATTACCGTCCGATGCACAAGTATTGCTAAACCACCCAACCGCATCCGGGACGGTGGTGTAGGTCTCCTGCAACGCAGAAAATCCGTTTTCAAGCTCTGTTGTTCTTGTAGTACGTGCCTTGCCGGAATCGAAATCAAGCATATAATTGTCAAAATCCTTGATTTCCTCTGCCACGCCATAGTTTATAAGTAACGCACTTCCGCCATCTGCCGAAGCTCTGACCTCCAGCCCGTGACTTCCCTGCTGATGCGGTGCACAATTGAGCTTTTGCAAATCAAAGCTCTGTACGATTTGACCGGCTTTTAAATCATAGACAAATAACCCGTCTATATAATGAAACACCACTCGCTCTGCATCCGCATAATCCAGCTCTGCCATAATCGCACCCGGCATTTGTCCGAGGTACTGTGCATACCGCTCCCCACTCATGGAATCGTCCTGCTTTGAATTGGTGAGGCACAAAACAGAAACCACCGCCGCCGCAAGAAGCATCACCACACCCCAGATTTTCTTCGGCTTCTGAAACTGTGCAAGGTAGCGGATTCTTTGCTGTAGCTCCTTTTTACCGATTCCCAATGCGGTAGTGCCTGCCACAAACCGGTTTTTCCCCACCGCTGTCCGGAGCAGTAATTTTGCATATGCCTGCTTGTTGCCGGTGTATTGCAGTACCCGTTCATCACAGAACATTTCAATATCCCGGCGGAAAACAAAGAAGCTGTACCAAAGCACCGGGTTAAACCATTGCGTGCTTAAAATCAGAACCGAAAGCCAGATAAAAAGCAGGTCACCGTGCTTGAGATGGGATAGCTCATGCAGGAAAATATCCTCGGTTTCCTCCGAAGAATAGCCCTCCGGCAGAATGATTTTCGGTCTTAAAATGCCGGTCAGCATCGGGCATTCCCCAAAAGAAATCAGCTCCACACGCCGTCTGATTCCCAACCGTTCTTTGCAACGCTCTGATAACTGCAGGATTTTTTCCTCCCGGATTCTTTTTGCTTGTTTTACCCGGACACAAAAAATGCCATAAACTGTCAGAAAGTAAAGTAACAATGCTGCCATGCCACCCCAATAGATGCCCTTTGCAAGCACCTTTGGCGAGATTTTTTCCTCCTTTGGTGCGGTGTAGGAAACTGATAGCATCGGCACTTCTCCGTCCGGTATCGGTTCGGGTGCGGTCTCCCAAGCCATCACCGGGGTTGTTTTTTCCGGCTCCGACACCTGCTCCCACGCAGGCACCGCATTGAACACCGAAAGCTCGCTCTGCGGTAAAAACGGTACAAAGAGCCGTACCAATAAAATGCCCCAAACCCACACCTGCCATTTTGCAGATAGCTTTTTCCGGAACATCTGCTTGAATATAAGTAAGAAAACTGCTGTTACGCTCAGATACATGGTATATTCTAAAATCGTCGTCATGCTTCATCCCCCGATTCCATTTTATCAATCATCTGCATTAACTGCTCGGTCTCCTCCTCAGAAAGCTTACTCTCGGAAACCAGATTTGCCATCAGCAATCTGACCGAACCGTGATAGAGCCGGTCAACCAGCTTTTTCGTCTCCTTTTTCCGGCACGCCTCCTCACTTACAATCGGATAATAGCGGAACTGTCCCTTACTGTCGTCAATCCCGATTGCCCCCTTTTGGTGCAGACGTCTGACTAATGTTTTCACCGTCGAATCGCTCCAACACATATCCGAAACCCGGGCTTTGATTTCTCCGATGGTCAGCTCCCGTTCCTTCCATAGCTCCTCCATCACACGCCACTCGGTTTCTGCAATATTCCAATCCTTTTTCATTCCTTTTCCCTCCTTTTACAGTTTACAATTGTAACCTCAACTATAGTTTACACTTGTAACCCCAATTTGTCAAGCCTTTTTACGCACATTATTTTTTTAATATTGTTATCAAACAAAAATCTAAGAAAACAGAAGAAAATAAAAGAAAATAAACAGTTTTTTACAATATTGATATTAATTTTACTGATATTTAAACTTGACAAAAGCGAACATTTGTGCTAATATGTAATCAGAAAGAACAAAGCGGCTTCGCCGCAACCGCTCCATAAAATTATCGTGTACTTTGAACTGATGCAGAGCGGTAAGAAGAAGCAGAACGCTTTGTTACGCCCATGTGCGTTTCCGCTATTAGCGGAAAATTTCGCACGGGCATTCAATTCTTTTTACTTATAGGAACGCAGTTTCCTATAAGTAAAATTTGGGGAGGGATTCTTTTGAATTACTTAAAGCTGATTAACCAATTCTGGAGATGGAAAAAGCTTTACAATTTTTCCCATGCAGAAACCGTTTTGTATTTTGCCATTTTAGACTGTGCAAACAATATGCATTGGCAAAAGCCGTTCCACATTCCGAACACCGTTTTAATGAAAATCTGCGACATTGACCGCAAGCAGCTGGCACGTTGCAGGGCAAGGCTCATCGAAAAAGGTCTGATACAATACACAAACGGAAACCGTTGGAATGCCGGGTACTACGACATCTGTTCTGTGCTCCCTGAGTATGATATTTCTGCCGGGGCACAAAACGGGACATGATACGGTACACAAAACGGGCATGATACGGTACACAAAACGGTACACAAAACGGTACCCTAAAACAACCCCAAGAAAACTTGATATTTTCTTGCTTTTTCCACTTTTTTAAAACCTATTCTGTTGCCACAACTGATACCAGAACTGTTACCCAAACCGGGACACGATACGGGCATGATACAGGACACAAAACGGGCATATAATAAAATATAAATAAAATAAAAATAAAAATAAAAAATTAAAAAGAGTATGCGCGCACGCACGCACGAGACACCTCAGCCATCGAAAAATTTTTGATTCTGTAACAAGGAACTTTTACATCCCTGCCTTCTTTTGCTGCAGCATTTGCAAGGTACTTCTGATTTTCAAAAGTGCTTGTTGGGAATCAGAAGTATCACGCACACAAGCCTCAATCGGGCATTTACCATCCCCGGTGCGGTTTATAATATAGGGGACGAGTTGTTCGTAAGAGACCGAAATTCCGTTTTGCTCCAGGATTTGTTTTCCGCTTTCGCTGATGACCTTTGCCCAGACGCTATTGACCTTTAAAAGCACATACAGATGTGCCGCTCCTGCCCCGACCGTTTTATCAGCGGCAGAAAATCCACCAAAGGAATTGCCGGAATCCAGAAAGCCAAGCAAGGGTGCAACGCCACGCATAACAGAATGAAACTCCGTCTCCCCCCGGCAAAGCACGCAGGTATACGAATGCGCCAGCAGGCTGTTCTTTGCCCGTTCTAAATCCACACTCATGACAGCTTCCCTGCGATTTCGTCCAAATTATCTCTGATTTTGATATTCTGCGGACAAACCTGCTCGCACTTTCCGCACTTGATACAAGCAGAGGCTTCCATTCCCGCAAGCTGTTCCCGGACATCATCAAAGGTCTTTTTTGCAGACAGATGCTCGTTATACGTCGCAAAAATCTGCGAAACCGGGATTTTCTTCGGACAGACATCGGCACAGTAATTACATTTGGTACAGGGGATTTGCCGTATTTTGCGGATGATTTCACGCACCCTTGCAACCGCCTGATGCTCCTCCTCACAAAACGGCACAAAATTGCCCATGGTACGGAGGTTATCCTCCACCATTTCCATATTCCCCATGCCGGAAAGCACCATAAACACCTCGGGAAAGCTTGCCGCAAACCGCAACGCATAGGAGGCATAGCTGCCGCCGCCCAACGCATCCAGCACCGGTTTTGCTTCCTCCGGTAAATTCACCAGCGCACCGCCCTTGACCGGCTCCATGACAATGACCTTTTTCCCATGCTTTACGGCAACATCATAGCACGCCTTACTCTGCACACCGGGATCGTCATAATCCAGATAGTTAATCTGCAGTTGTACCGCTTCGATTTCCGGACGTTCGGACAAAATCATATCCAGCACATCGGCGGTATCGTGGAAGGACATTGCGATATGTCTGATTTTTCCTTGCTCCTTGAGTTGTTTGATGACCTCAAAGGAATTGCATTGCTTATGCTTCGGATAGCTGGTACGGTTCAGGCAATGGAACAGATAAAAATCAAAATACTCCACACCGCAAAGCTTCAGCTGGCTTTCAAACAATGGAACAATCTCCTCCTCCGACTGAAAAAACCAATCGGAAAGCTTGTTTGCCAGAACAAAGGCTTCCCGGGGATAACGTGCAACCAGACAGTCCCGGATTGCGGTTTCGCTTTTGCCGTCAATATAGCCATGTGCTGTATCGAAATAGCAGAAGCCTGCCTCTAAAAAGGCATCAATCATCCGGCAAAACTCGGCATAATCCACCTGCTCACCGTCCATCTGCATCCGCATACAGCCAAACCCGAAATTTTTCTTTACCTCTTCAAACATATCCATTCTCCCCCATTTTATTGATATTTTCAGTATATCATATCTTGGGTACATTGTCAATTCTTCCCGGAAGATAAAAATATCATTGACAATCGTACAAAAATATCAGGGAAATTCGTCGGTTATTCTTGCAATTTTCGGGAAAATGAGGTACAATAGACTATGAATGTATCTTTTAAGGAGTGAACATAGTGGAAAAGAAAAAATTAGACCGTATCGGCGAGCTTTCCAGAAAATCCAGAGCCGAGGGACTGACCGAGGCGGAAAAGCAGGAGCAGGCTGAATTGCGTGCAGAATATATTGCGACAATCCGTGCAAATTTCAAGCAGACCTTGGACAGCATTGAATATGTCGACGAACAAAAACAATAAAGGTGGAATCAAGCGATGAAATGGATCATTATACTTCTGCTCATACTGGGACTTCTTTGGTATCTGCTTCCGACGGTGCTGACCGTTTTAGGAAACAGAGCCTATCACGACAAAAGCCTCCGGGAGGCACTCAAATGGTATCAACGTGCGTACAAAACCGGGAGAATGTCCCCGATGACAAAAATGGCATACGGACTTTTAATCCTGCGTGACGGTCGTCCTGAGGATGCAGAGCGGTTACTTTCTGCGGTGATTTCGGACAGGAAAATCAAGCCGGAGAAGAAGGCACCGGCTCGTGCTTACCGGGCGATGGCGTATGTCAAGCAGGGAAAAATCGAGGATGCGTATGAGGAAATGCAGGAGCTATTGGAAACCAACAAAAGCTCCCTCACCTACTCCCTTGCCGGCTACATTATGGCATTGACCGACTGCCCGGCAGAACAGCTGCTTGCCTTTTGCGAGGAGGCATATGACTACAATGCCGATGAGCGGGATATCGCGGACAACTTAGCGGTTGCCTGTTTAAAATGCGGCGATGCAGCCCGTGCCGCGGAATTGTGTGAGGATTTAATGGAGGATTATCCCGATTTTACAGAAGGCTATTACCATGCCGCACAGGCGTATGCTGCACTGGGCGATTTTCCAAAAGCAAAGCAATGCCTGGATAAAATTGCAGATTGCCGCAGAAGCTATATGACAACGGTCAGCGAGGACGAGATTTCCGGGCTGGCAGAACGCATCCATGCGGCACTTTAACGGACGGAGGATGAAATTATGCTTACATTCAAGCTCAGACAAGGCGAGGAAGGTTATCAGACCACAAAACAACTGCGTGAGCAGGTATTTATGACCGAGCAAGGCTTTTCCTATGACCGGGACGATACCGATGCGATTGCATGGCATATTGCCGGCTATGACGGGGATGTGCTGATTGCCGCAGGCAGACTGTTCCCGATTGCAGACGGTGTGTTTGGCATCGGTCGGGTGGCAGTTGCACCGGAGTACCGCCGTCAGTATGTCGGCGATACGGTGATGCGTGCGCTGGAGGATAAAGCGGTGAAGCTTTGTGCGATTGAAATCCGCTTAAATGCACAGGAGCAGGCGGTGGGATTTTATCAGACACAGGGCTATACCCCTTGCGGAGAACTGTACACAGAGGAAGGCTGCCCGCACCTGCCGATGAGAAAGGACCTGACAAAACCGATTCATCGGTGTGCAGATTGTGCAAAGAAAAAATCAGAACAACAATAAATCATTTTGCACTTTGCATTCTGCACTTTGCATTTTGCACTTTGCATTTTGAGCCGTCAACACATGCAACTCTTCATCGCACATTCGTGCTCGCATCGTTGTGTGTTTTGACATAAGCTCCACCAAGCTGTTCATCTTCGCACTTCATGCTTGATTTACAGGTTGTCGCTTAACTTTGCATTTTGCACTTTGCATTTTACACTTAACAAAAAGGGGGGAGACGTTTGCATACACCTTTAGCAGACCGCATTCGTCCGTCGACGATAGACGAAGTGGTCGGACAAAAGCATTTATTAGGCAAAGGGAAGCTTTTGCGTAACATCATCGAAAACGCAGAAATCCCGAACATGATTTTCTTCGGACCGAGCGGAACCGGAAAAACCACCATTGCCAACATCATTTCCAAAAAAAGCGGCAAGCCCCTCTATCGCTTGAACGCAACAAATGCGTCGGTTTCCGACATCAAGCAGATTGTCGGTGACTTAGACGGCTTCATGGCACAAAACGGTGTTCTGCTTTATCTGGACGAAATCCAGCACTTTAACAAAAAACAGCAACAAACCTTATTGGAATATATCGAAAACGGAAGAATCACCCTGATTGCCAGCACCACCGAAAACCCCTACTTCTACGTTTACAATGCGGTGCTGTCACGGTCGGTGGTCTTTGAATTCCGGGAAATCCCTGCAGAAGAGGTGGAAAAAGCAATCCGCCGCGGCATCGGGATTCTTTGCCGGGAGGACTATGCGGCGTATCAGGTAGAAGTGCAGGAGGACGCAATCCTGCATTTTGCACACACCTCGGGCGGCGATGTACGAAAAGCCCTGAACGCCCTGGAAGTCGCATTTTTGGCGGCAGTTCCGGACAAAAACGGAACCCTTCTGATTTCAAAGGAGCTTTCCGAGCAGGCAACACAGAAAAAGGCAATGCGCTATGACCGGGACGGGGACAGTCATTACGATTTATTAAGTGCCTTTCAGAAGTCAATCCGTGGCTCCGACCCCGATGCGGCAATCTATTATCTGGCACGGCTGGTTGCGGCAGGAGATTTGCCAAGCATCTGCCGGCGGATTTTAGTCATGGCGGCAGAGGACATCGGACTTGCCTATCCGCAGGCAATTTCCATTGTGAAGGCTTGCGTGGACAGCGCAATGCAGTTGGGCTTTCCTGAAGCAAGGATTCCGCTTTCTGAGGCGGTGCTTTTATTGGCAACCGCCCCCAAATCCAACTCCGCAGTCATGGCGATTGATGCGGCGTTGCATGATTTAGAAACAACAGATACCGGAGAAATTCCGGCACATTTAAAGGATTCCCATTACGGCGGCGCACAAAAGCTCGGGCATGGGGTGGATTATCTCTATCCGCACAGCTTCCCGAACCATTATGTAAAGCAGCAATATCTGCCCGATGCCATCCGTGACCGTGTTTACTACGAGTACGGAAGCAACAAGCAGGAACGCTCGGCGCAGGAATACTGGGAAAAAATCAAAAACGAGAAAAAATAGAAGGTGAAGATGATGTTTTGCAAAAAATGCGGACGGCAGATTGCCTCCTGCAGAATCTGTCCCTACTGCAAGGCGCCGCAATGGCAGAGCGAGCTGCAGTCGGTTGACTTTTCCAAAAACCGGTTCTCAGCAGAAAACGAAACCAACAGAAGCAAAAAATCCCGCACAACCGCCGGCGTACTGCAACTGTTTTTGGGTGCATTCGGTGTGGGACGGTTTTATTTAGGCTATCGCCTGCAAGGCTTTCTTCAGATACTGGTCACCATGCTGACGGCAGGCATCGGAGGCTTTTTATGGGGACTGGCGGACGGACTGTTCATTTTGGAAGGGAAAATCCCCTACGATGGTCAGGGAAAACGGCTCAGCCGATAGAAAGGAAGGCAATGTAATGAAGGACGGATTCATCAAGGTATGCTGTGCAACCCCCGATATCCGGGTTGCAGACTGCGATTTTAACACACAACAGATTCTCGCCTGCATCCGCAAGGCAGAAGGGTCAAAGGTGATTGTATTCCCCGAGCTTTGTGTGACCGGCTACACCTGCGGAGATTTGTTTTTACAGTCAACACTTCTGGAGGGTGCCCGGCAGGCAATTTTTAAAATTTCAAAAGAAACCGCCGACCTGGATGCGGTGATTTTTGTCGGTGCGCCGGTTGCGGTGCATCAGACCATTTATAACTGTGCGGTGATTCTGCACCGGGGCGAGGTGATCGGAATCGTTCCGAAAAAGCATCTTCCCAACTACAAGGAATTTTCCGAGAAACGGTATTTTTCTGAAGGAAAGCCCGAGGTTTCATGGATTCGTTTTGGGGAAACCGAGGTACCGTTCGGCATGAATCTGCTGATTTATGATGAGCAGATGGAAAGCTTTTTACTATCGGCGGAAATCTGCGAGGATTTATGGGCGGCAAATCCGCCGTCGGCTGCTCATGCACAAGCAGGTGCAACGGTGATTGTGAACCTTTCGGCAAGCAATGAGCTTGTGGCAAAACGGGACTATCGCAAGCAGCTGGTAACCGGTCAGTCGGCACGGCTATATGCGGCATATCTCTTTGCATCGGCAGGTGAGGGCGAGTCCACCACCGACCTGGTATTTGCCGGGGATAATATGATTGCGGAAAACGGCACCTTACTGCTTCGCAGTACGCCCTTTTCCAATCAGACGATTGTGACAGAAATTGATTTGGATAAATTGACAGAGGAGCGGAGAAGAAATCCCGACTTTGCCTCCGGACAAGCAGAGCACTATGTCCGGATTCCGGTATGCCTGGATTGGACACAGACACCGCTTACCCGTCCGGTTTCCCGGCTTCCCTTTGTTCCCACCGAAAACCAGGCTGAGCAGGCAGAAGAAATTCTGATGCTTCAGACGATGGGACTGAAAAAACGCCTCGTACACACCAACACAAAAAATGTTGTCATCGGTGTTTCGGGCGGTCTGGATTCTACCTTAGCGTTGTTGGTTGCGGTGCGTGCGTTTGATTCAGCAGGTCTTGACCGCAAGGGCATTACGGCAATTACCATGCCCTGCTTTGGTACGACCGACCGCACCTATCATAATGCGATTGATTTTGCAAATGCGTTGGGAGTAACCCTCAGGGAAATTCCGGTTGCAGATGCGGTTCTAAAGCATTTTTCCGACATCGGACACGATGCATCCTTATTGGATGTTACCTATGAAAATGCCCAGGCAAGAGAACGCACCCAGGTGTTAATGGACGTTGCCAATCAGCAAAACGGGCTGGTGATTGGCACCGGGGATTTATCTGAGCTTGCCCTTGGTTGGGCGACCTACAACGGCGACCATATGTCGATGTACGGTGTCAATGCCGGCGTTCCGAAAACCCTGATCCGGCATCTGGTAGCATATGAAGCAGAGCGAACCGGCTCGGATGCCTTAAAACGTGTGCTGGAGGATATTTTAGATACCCCGGTCAGTCCGGAGCTTCTTCCGCCGTCCGACGGTGAAATCTCCCAAAAGACCGAGCATATTGTCGGACCGTATGAGCTGCACGATTTCTTCCTGTACTATACCGTCCGCTACGGCTTTGCACCGAAAAAGCTTCTGCGCCTTGCAACCCACGCATTTTCGGGAACCTACGAGGAGGACTTTATCCTGCAATGGCTCAAGGTGTTCCTGCGCAGATTCTTCTCCCAGCAGTTTAAACGCTCCTGCCTCCCCGACGGACCGAAGGTTGGCAGTGTGGGACTTTCTCCCCGCGGGGATTGGCAGATGCCGAGCGATGCTGTCTCTGCGCTGTGGCTGACAGCGCTTGAATAATGGCAGGGATAGAAAAGATGTTTTCATACATTGTGTATATCATTTTTTCCAAGTGATATTCTGTACCTTCGTACAGAGTGATATTTTTGTTCAAACAAAAGTGATATTAAAACCTTTGGTTTTCGTGTTATTTTATTCGCCCCAACTGCTGAAAGCAATACCACTCGCCGATAGGCGAATAAAACTGCGTAGTGTCCTTAAGGACACTACGTTTTCTATCCCTCGGTTTTAATTCAGCAACCACACACCCAAATTCAGATAGGATGCAAACACGCACCAAAAAAGATACGGAATCTGCAGTTTTCCGGCAACCGGGCGGATTTCACAAAACCGAATCACCATGATTGCCACCAGCACAAGCAGGAACAACAGCCACAAAAATGAGAACAGGTACCACGCAAGCGAGAAAAACAGAATCGGCCACAAAAAATTAACTGCAAGCTGAAGGGCATACACCCGAAGTGCTTTCGTGCGCCATTCGTCCTGCGATTTTGCAATCAGATAGGAGGACACGCCCATGAGCACATACAAAATCCCCCACACAATCGGAAATAACCATCCGGGCGGAGAAAGTGGCGGTTTTTGCAGGAGCTGATAGTCCTGCATAGAGCCGCGGGTAATCCATGCGGCGAATCCTCCGACCGCCAATGGGATGAAAATTGCAATTGCCAATGCTTTGATTTCTTTTTTGTTCATGCAAACCACTCCTTTTTTCCTATTATATGAAGCTATTTCTTTTCTATTCCTTTGGTATGCTTTTTCCAAATGCCTCATAAACTGCTTATGAGGTGATTTTTTTGAAGCGGATATGTTCTTTGTTCCTGATACTTTCATTTTGGATGCCGCAGGTGTCGGCAAGCGGAATTTCGGCAGAATGTGCCTGCGTAATGGTTGCTGAAACGGGTGAGGTGATTTTTGAAAAAAACGCCCAAAAGCAACACGCAATGGCAAGCACCACCAAGATTATGACCGCCCTGCTTGCGTTGGAGACAACACAGCCGGATGAGGTGGTGACCGTCTCCCGAAATGCCCAGAACCAGGAGGGTTCTTCCCTTTATCTCCGTGAGGGGGAACAAATCCGGATGGAGGATTTGCTCTTTGGTCTGATGCTCAATTCCGGAAACGATGCGGCGGTTGCCGTTGCAGAGCATATTGCCGGGGATGTACCTGCCTTTTCCGAGCAAATGACCATGCGTGCCGCCGAATTGGGTGCGGTCAACACACAGTTTCAGAACCCCAACGGTCTGGATGCGCCCGGGCATTATACCACCGCCTATGACCTTGCGCTGATTGCCAGCGCCGCTATGAAAAACCCGGAATTCCGCAGCATCGTCTCTACCCGGCAAAAGACCGCCACCCTCGAAAACGGACATATTCTCTACTTTTCCAACCACAACAAGCTCCTCCATCAATACGACGGGGCAATCGGGGTAAAAACCGGCTTCACCAAAAAAACCGGCAGATGCTTAGTAAGTGCCGCCGAGCGGAACGGCGTTCTGCTGATTGCTGTCACGCTGAACGCACCCGACGACTGGAACGACCACAAAAAGCTGCTGGATGACGGATTTTCGGAGGTTTCTCTTACGACTCTTTTAGCGGAGGGGTATGTCTTTTCCAGAAAAACCGTGAACAATCAGGAAATCTGCTTTATTGCAGAACGCGCGGTGCTTCTTCCGGCAAAAAATCCCGGAAAGATTTCGGTCATCACCCATATGCCGGAGGAGCTTTCTGCTCCGCTCAACCGGGGCGACAAGGTCGGCGAAGCAGAGGTTTTCAGAAATGGCGAAAAAATCACCACCGTCTCCATTCTTTCCGATTCGGCAATCCGGGAAATCGCCCCGAAAAAGCCATTTCCCTTCCTGAAAATTCTCTGTCGGTTCCTTTTTGGGGTATAGATTGGCAAATAGTCTAAAAAATGCAAAAAGAATGACCGATAATGCAAATCAAAAAGCAGAAATCTTTAGTATAATAATAAGTGTATGAGTATGTACTACCGAACGGAAAATAAACCCAAAAGCGGGAAACAAAGGAAGGACTATCATGACAGGATATAATTTAAAAGAAATTCTGAAGCACTTCAACATTGATGTTGAAATTGAATCCTACGGAAACGGACATATCAACGATACCTACATAGCAGATTGCGAACCCAAATATATTTTACAGAAAATCAACCAGAATGTGTTCAAACAGCCTGAGCTGGTAATGGATAACATTATGGCAATCACCCAGCACCTGCAGAAAAAAATTACTGCCGCTGGCGGCAACCCGAGCAGAGAGACCTTATACTTTCTGCCTACCACCGACGGAAAGCCCTATTATCAGACAAACGAAACCGATTATTTCCGTGTTTACAGATTTGTAGAAAATGCGGTTTCCTATGAGCAGGTGGAAAATCCGGAGCAGTTTTATGAAGCGGCAAAGGCGTTCGGAAAATTCCAGAGAATGCTATCAGATTTCCCGATTGACCAGCTTCACGAAACCATTCCGAAGTTCCACGATACCAGAGACCGTTTTGCACAGTTAAAGGCGGCAATCGAAAAAGACCCCTTAGGCCGTGCAGAGGGTGTGCGTGATGTGATTGACTTTGCTTTGGCAAGAGAGGCAGACACACGCATTATCATGGATGCAATGGAGGAAGGCACGGTACCCTGGCGTGTTACCCATAACGATACCAAGCTCAACAACGTCCTTCTGGACGAAGAAACCGGAAAGGGTGTTTGTGTCATTGACTTAGATACCGTTATGCCGGGTTCTATGCTCTTTGACTATGGCGATGCACTCCGTTTCGGTGCAAACACCGCCGCAGAGGACGAAAAGGATTTGGATAAAATCACGATTGATTTAGAGCTGTTTGAAGCTTTTACCAAGGGATTTTTGGAGGAATTTGATAACATTACCGAAAAGGAAATTGAGTTGCTCCCCTTCTCTGCAAAATTGCTGACTTATGAATGCGGCATCCGTTTCTTAACCGACTACCTGCTGGGCGACACCTATTTCAAATGTCATTACGAGGGGCATAACCTGGTGCGTGCAAAATCACAGCTTAAGCTGGTTGCGGAGATTGAGGAAAATCTCCCGAAAATGACAGAGATTGTCAAGAAATATGTGAAATAAAAATATTGATAGAAGGGCTGTCTTGCAAGGATAAGATAGCCTTTTTTTATCATATCATATCACATGATAAACATTAAATTGATTGGAGGCACAAGAATGTTACCAAAGGTTCAAAAAGGTCTGATTCTGGAGGTGGAGCATTTCCCCACCCGGTTTCAGGCGTTAATCTTCCGTTTATGGGAATCGGTACCGGCAAAGCGGTTAGCCGAGGTTTTAAACACCGATGAGGAAACCGTCTGCCGCCTTGCCCGGGACATGGGGTTAGGAGAACAGAAATGGTTAGAGGAATGGATGAGCAGAGGCTACATCTCCATTCTCCGCCATGCCTGGAACCTGCTCCCCTACCACCAGCTTTGTCAACTGCTTGGCTGGGATACCGAACGGCTGGAATTCGTCTTAAAGGAGGACGATTTTTTAGGAGTCAAGCTTGGCGGCTGGAATGATGAAAAAACTGACTGTCCCGAGCTTTTTTACCGACCGCTGAGTGATGAGGAACAGAAGAAAACCCTGCAAATCAGACAGACGGTGGAAGCAGAGCTGAACCCGATTGCAGAAAAAGGCACCGAAGCACCGTTTTCCTTCTTCCGGAAGCGGTACGAGCCGATTTCTGTCAAAAAGCTCCGTGAGGTCACTGTGGACAACAGTTGGTGTCTGCGTGTCAATTGCGACGGGGTTTCGGAGTATGTCGCTGAATTTTGTGAAGAAATCAAAACCTGCTACGATGTTACCCTTTGCGAACAGAGTGACAAGGTCATCGAAATCAATCAGAGCATCTGCACAGAGGACGAGGAATATCATGAGCTGGAAATCAGAGACGGCTATATCGGCATCAACGCCGGTACACCAATCGGCATCATGCGTGCATTATACTTTCTGCTCGATTTGGCAAACGGTGCCGGTATGCTTTCCTTCTACAAAAAAACCTATCAGCGAAAAACAAAAATAAAAACCCGTATCATCTACTCCTTCTGCGGTCTTTACCTCGACGTGTTAGAACGTGACAGCCGGATTTCCTTCCCGGACGATTTGTTGCGCCGCTATGCTCGTCAGGGCATCAACGGGGTATGGATTCAAGGGGTATTTTATAAGATTGCGCCCTATCCGTTCGCACCCGAAAAATGCGAGGGATGGGAGCAACGCCTGAAAAACTTAGACGAGATGACACGCCGTTGTGCCCGTTACGGCATCAAGGTCTATATGTACATCAACGAGCCTCGCAATATGGAGCTGAGCTTTTTTGAAGAGAATCCACATTTAAAGGGTGCTTCCCAGGCACCGGGGGTTGCCTGCCTCTGCAGCTCACATCCCGAAACACATCGGTATCTGCGGGATACCATCCACACGATTTGCAAGCACGCACCGCTTTTGGGTGGCTTCATCAACATCACACAGAGTGAAAACACGGTTTTGTGCTATTCCAGAGGCATCGGAGAAATTGTAGAATCGGAGCATAAACATATCAAAACCGAGCCATGCCCGGTGTGCAGTCAGAAAAGAGGCTCGCAGGTCACCGCCGAAATCCTAAAGACAATGGCGGATGCGGCGGCAGAATCCGGCAAGGACATCAAATTCTTTGCCTACGCCTGGGTATGGCTTTCGCACTTCCGGGAACAGTCAGACGAGCTGGTCAGCCTGCTTCCGAAAAATGTCATTGTCCTGCAGGTGAGCGAAACCGGAATGGAAATCAACCGGGGCGGCGTTGCAAATACGATAGACGATTACTCCCTCTCGGCAATCGGTCCGGGCAAGCCGGCAATCCGGCAATGGAAAATGGCAAGAGCAAACGGTTTGGAGGTTGCGGCAAAGGTGCAGATTAATAACTCGTGGGAATGCTCCACCGCACCGTTTTTGCCGGTCTATGAAAATGTGGTCACACACATGGAAAATCTGAAAGAGCAGGGCATTGAGCATATGATGCTCTCCTGGACGTTGGGCGGATATGCGTCGGACAATATCAAAATCGCATCGGCATATTTCTTTGACAGCACCGAAACAGAATCCCCCTATGACCAGGTTCTGGAAAATACCTATGGTGAGTACGCCGACACTGTCCGGGAAGCGGTCAGCTATTTCTGCAAGGGCTTTTCGGAATATCCGTTTGATGTGCGGCATATCTATGACGGTCCCTCTAATGCAGGTGCGGCAAATCCCCTCTATCCGAAGCCGACCGGCATCCATGCAACCATGACCTGCTATCCCTATGATGATTTAAAGGCATGGTGTGCCAGGGTTTACACGCCGGAAATTTTAGAATCACAGTACGCCAAGCTATGTGCATCCTGGGAAAAGGGGTTGGAGGTCTTAGAAGCTATGCCAACCTGCGAATTCAAGGATATGGCGTTGTACGGCTACACTCTCTTTCGCTCCTCCCTGAATCAGATTCGCTATTATATGCAACGTGACGGTGAGCAGAATCAAGCTGTCATGCACGAGCTGATTCAATCGGAAAAGGAGCTTGCACAAATGGCATACGAGCTGATGCTCCGCAATAGTACCATCGGCTATGAGGCGGCAAACCACTATTATGTAACCCGCTCCTCCCTGATGGAAAAGGTGGTAAATTGTAACCATCTATTAACAAAATGACAAATTTAAAAGAGGCTGTTGCGTGAAACATTCTTGTGTATATTTTATTCAAAATTGTAGGGGCGGATGCCCACATCCGCCCGAATTACGGGGCGATGTGGGCATCGCCCCCTACAAGAAAATGAATTTCTATACACAATATGCGTTTCACGCAACAGCCTCTTACATTTTATATTATGATTGACTTTTTATGTCCCTTACTTTTTTTAAATCCCCTCATTCCACGATGTAGGCACCGCACATCGGTACAATATCCGTCTTATCCTGCCACAGCATAATCTTGTCGCCTGCAGAAAGGTCATGGTTCATTGCAGCAGTTACCTGCTCAGCCTTAGCAAAAGCTACCGTTACCGGAACAAGCTGAAGATTAGCAAGCCTTCCGCCCTCATAGTCGGCAAAGACGGCCGTGTATGTTCCCTCGGTCGGAATCAGAACGGTTGCGGTATTTATTTCCTTATCAAAGGCGGAAATTGCAAATTCCGTTCCGGAGTACCTTTGGCAACTATCGCAAATGCTGTCGCCGTTTTCATCTGCGTGAATGTCTGTTTTGGCATAGCTGCAGGCAGGGCAGGCAAGGGTATGTTGTGTATCATCGCACACATATTCCGCTAAGGAATGCGTGCATCTCTCTACCGTCACGGGGTTACCGCCAAACATCCCCTCCATAATCGTGTTCTGATCTTCCGTCAGTGCAACCTCCTCATCGAATTGACAGTAAGCCACGCCATCACCAAGTATTTTGGCAAGTGTTGTTCCCTCAACACTAAAACCGTTTGCAGAATACATTCCCTTTTTGTTACCCTCGGCAACCGTCAGGGTTATGTCAGAATTTTCGCTGTAAATTTCTGTTCCATAGATATCAAGCTCGCCGCCGCTGACGGTGACATCGCTGTTCACCACATACATCCCATGAGAATTCCAACTAGTCGTTTGTACTTTCATTTTTACATCGGAAATCGTCACATTACTGTTCACCGCATACATACCGTACAACGGATAGTTACCGATACCGGTTGGTTTGAATGCAATGCTGCCGCCGGAAATGGTTACATTACTGTCTGTAGCATACACACCGTAAACAGTGTTATACGCAGAGATATTCAAACTTTCCATTCTGCCGCCGGTGATGGTAATGTTCGCATGATTCATCGCATACAGGCAGTAAAGGCGACAATTGGTAAAGAGATCATTACTGGTAGCATAGGCTTCGACGATTCCGCCATGAACGGTAACATCTGCACCGTCAACGAGTATACCATAAGCATCCTCTATTTCAGTTGTTGTGCCGTAACCGTAATCATAACTATGATTTGAATCATGATCATAAAAAGCAATTCTGCCGTCCGTGCCGGAATCTGTAACAGTCACCTTGGTTTCAGAGCCGGTAATGTATACAAGACCGAGACTATGAACGGCACTTCTGATTTCATAGCCGCCAAGGTCCAAGGTGAACACACCGCTTTCAATCTTCAGATTACCGCCTTCCGGTCTTAACGACTTTAACAGCGTCACCACGGCATGATCAGCTTCTGTTGCGGTTTTTACCGCTTCAATCGCCTCTTCCAGAGTGGAATAGGTCGAAACAAGTGTACCGTTTTTGGTAAGCACTGCCGCAGCACCCGTATCCGGATTGAACTTTCCGCAGATACACTGCAGGGTGGTTTCGTCATAGCTGTGTTCCCCGGTTACAGTCATACCGCAACCAGAGCAGACAACCGTATGCTCCGTATTGTTATATTCACATTCCAGGTTATGTTCAATGGGTGATATGCTTGTCAATTCGCTATTACTGTAGGAGGGTGCTTCATCCGCACAGGAGTAATAACCGTAATATACCCTTTGTCCGCCGGGTATGGGGAAAGCATCTGTGCCGAGCCTCTGACCGAAGGCATCGCCCAGTTGATACGCAACCTCACCGCTTGCAAGCTGCTGTGCAGTAACGGTAGTAATGTCGTCGGTATATTGATTTCCGGTGGTTATGTAGGGTGTAGAACCAAGTGCGTAGCAATTTATCACACTTTCTTCGCCGTTTAATGTACCGAAAGCGGAGAGATGCGCCTTTTCGCCAAGGTCCGTTTTATTCTCAATGGTTCCTGCCCAAAGATTGTTTTCAAGGACTGTCTTTGTGCCTGCCGGACTGAAGGACACAACACCGCCGATGTAAATGGTATCGTAATTATCGTAGGTACCGCTCTTGTAGGAGGTCTTGATTGTGCCGTAAGCTGCGCAGTTGCGAATGCTAACATCAGAGCCATCATAAAGACGTCCCACAAGACCGCCAACACCGCTGTCTGCACGGTTAGCACCAAGGTCGAGTGTGCCGTACCAGGAACAGTTTTCGATAATTGTTTTGTGGTTCGCATAGCCCATAAAACCGCCCACAAAGCTTGAGCCGTGAGCGTTTTCGACGAGAGTTACATCCACATAAGAGGTGATGTTTCTGATGGTTGCACCGTTGTGGCCCGGAACATCCGTTCCGTTTGCACCGGGTGCAGAGCCGATAACACCGCCCACGTAGCTGCAATCGCCGTAAAGCTTCACATCGCCGTAAATAGTGAAGTTTTCAACAGTACCAAGACGCACTTCTCCAAACAAGCCAATGCCAGCTCTTGTTTCGTCAATATAAAGGTTTGTGATTGTGTGATTTCTGCCGTCAAAGTGACCGCGGAAGTTGTTGCTGTGTTCACCTGTGGAGCCGATGGGCGTCCACTTTCTGCCTGTGCCGTCAGGCTTTCCTTCAAGGTCAATGTCATTTAGCAAAACTGCGTTTGCAGTTCTGTCAACGGTATTGATGTGGTTTGCAAACCAATAGAGATTTCCTGCATTTTCAATCTGGTAGTAGTTATCTTTAAGTTCAGGAACGTCAAGTGCTCCGCAAACCATGCAGAAGCCGTTGTTTTCGTCAAAGTCACATTCGGTTATTACATAATCACAAACATCACACAAATGGTTATCATCTTCGTCAGTATGCAACTCATCAATATACGCACCGCAAATGTCGCACTTGTGGTCGCTGTCCTCGTCAATGTGGTTACCGCCGCAGGTGGAGGTGTATATATATAAGCTAAGATTCATTAAAACATCTTTCCCAAGATTTGTTTTTTCAGTATATTTATTGATGATATCTGCTGCATCCACATTTTCCTTTACTGTGATTGCACAAAACTCTTCAGGTGAAATAAAAATGTTTTCTGATGAACCACCGCCGATACTATAAGACGACATATAGCCGCCTGTGGCAGTTATCGTGCCACCCGAAATGGTTATATTGGTTCCGGCACCACCGTCACTGCCGCCGATGCCGGCTCCGTAAACTTCACTCACAGCTGTAACCGTACCGCCTGAAATGATTATGTTATTTCCATTACCGTAGTAGTCACCACCGCCGATGCCGGCTCCGTGAAAACCTGTAGCAACAATCGTGCCGCCCGTTATGGTTATATCTGTTCCGTCACCTCTGTCACCGCCGCCGATTCCCGCTCCGTAATGCTTGGATTCAGCTGTTACCATACCGCCCGAAATGGTTATGTTTGTTCCATCGCCATATTCTCCGCCGCCGATTCCGGCTCCGTAACCCGCTGCGTCACCACCGCATATAGCAGTTACCGTACCGCCCGAAATGGTTATGTTTGTTCCATTTCCTCTTTGACCGCCGCCGATGCTTGCTCCTCTTGCACTGTTAGCAGTTACCGTGCCGCCGCCGATGGTTATTTTTCCGTTGCTTTCAGAGCGTGCTCCACCAATGCCTGCTGCCTTTGAGCCGCCTGTAGCACTTACAGAGCCTTGCGAGCTTTCGGTTATTACAAGCTCGGCACCTTCGGGCACGTGTATTGCTGCCAAATCATCATCTGACGGTGTAACTGTGCTTTCGCCGGTAAGGGTGAGGTTAAGTTTTGCACCTGTTGCCACTTTAATCTGCTTTGCTGTGACGGAATCAATTGTGACATTATGCTCACCGCTTTCAATCGTCAGCATATTTGCTATGGTTGTGTCGCTGTCGGTTACGGTAAGCTCGCCCTCATAGGCTGTGCCGTTTACATATTTTACACCGTCTGTTTCGGCAAGGGTTATATCACCTGATGCAATATCAACGGAATAGTCCTGTTCTGTCGCACTTGCCGTAATCGGCAATAAGCCAATTATCATTGTTAGTGTAAGTAGTATACCGATTATTCTTTTTGTTTTCATATTTTCGCCTTCTTTCCTTTCCGGAATATAGGATAAATTCCCATGTGAACGGTCGCTTTATTTGTTTGCTTCTATAAATCTGTGAAGCATCGCAGCAATTTCCACCCGTTGGGCAAAATCCTGCGGATTGAGTGTTGATTCGCTTCTTCCCAGAATCATTCCGCTTCCGACTGCCCACTGCATTGCAGCAATTGCATACTCCGAAACCCGGTCAACATCCTCGTAAGAAAGAATATTGGTGCTTTCTCCGATGCTGACATCGTAGCCCTTAAACTTCGCATAGCGGTGCATAATCGCCGCAATCTGCTCCCGCAGGATGGGTTGCTCGGGTGCATAGACAGTATCGGAATATCCTTTGATGATTCCATTCTGCTGTCCCCAGACAACAGCACTCCTGTAGTAAGCATTTTCATCAACATCCTCAAAGGTTGTGCTGCCGGTAACCTCCGGTTCTCCCTCTGCACGGTAGAGAACGGTAATCATCATCGCTCTTGTGATATCGCCGTGCGGTGTAAAGGTTTTTTCGGTTGTACCCTTGAAAATATCATGCTCAATCACATAATCTGTGTCAAAATGATACCACTGGGTGGTGTCAAGATCCTCAAATTTCAACGACGGACAATGATGACCGGATGCACCCGGTTGCTCCTCTTCCTTTTCTTTCGTCCATTTTGCGTAGAGTGTAAAGCTCTTTGTTCCTTTTGTTTCAAAGTCGTAAGCATTTGTAAGCTCTTTATCCGTGTACCAGCCTGCAAATTCAAAGCCATCTTTTGTTGGTGCTTCCGGTTGTGTAAGCTTGTTATTTCTTGCAACAGATTTTGCAGACACCTTGCTTCCACCGTCCGTTTCAAAGCTTACGGTATAGACTGCTGACAACCCACCGCCGCCACCGCCGCCGGAGCTTACAGGCTTACTGCCGGTCTTTTCAAAAACCGCCGTTATCACATTCGATACACTGGTTACATGCTTTGCATTCGTTACGGTGTATGCCGTGATTCCTTCTGTTGTGTGGTTGACATCGGGCGTAATGGTAATCGTTGCCGTATATTCGGTATTGTAGCCGAATTTACCGGTTACGATTGGTGACCATTCAACCGTTGCGGTATAGCCCTCGCCTATAATCTCTGTCTGCGGAGTCGCGTTCTTGACCGGAGCAGTCAGCTTGATATCCGGGTCAATCTGCTTCTTGACAGTCTTTAATTCAACCAACAGAACGGTGTTACCGTCTGCATCAACGGTACTGGAGCCGGTGTAGACTACATTACCAACGTCATCAATGGAAAATTCCATATCTGCAGGAACCAGATACCCATCAGGAGCAACGGTAGTATGCAACGTATAGACAATATTGCTCTTGAGGCCTTTTATAAATTTCACCATCAAATCGGAATCCCATTCTTCAACCACTTTGTCCGCATCATCCAGAAGCTGGATGTGTGCGCCTTTCACCTCCGCACCCTCATTCTTATCCACAGCCGAAATCTGCACAACGGTTTTGTCAAACACAACCAGAAGCTCACCGTCTTCGGTCATTTTTCCCGCGGTGGACACATATCCATCCCTCTCGAGGGTAAAGGTTGTATCTTTGGGAATCGTATAACCATCAGGAGCAACGGTAGCACGTAGGGTATATTCCTGTCCTGCAGTAAGGCGGACAATCTCATACACAGTTCCATCCGAAATCCATTCCTCACAGACATTGTTTTCCGAATCAAGCACCTGAATGCGTGCATCTGCAATTGCATTGCCGTTTTCGGCATCCACAGCCGAAACACAAACAACTGTCTTGGAAAACTCAACCAGAAGGATACCATCTCCGTTGACATAGCCGAAGCCATTCACTTTGCCGTCCTCATCAACAGAAAATTGGATATCGGTTGGCATTGTATATCCCTCAGGAGCAACAATCGGACGCAGGATATAGGACACATCAGGGTTGAGCCCTTCAACTGTTTTGACCGCTAAACCAGAAACCCACTGCGCAACAACTTCATCTGCGGGGTTCAAAATCTGGAAGAGCGCATCTTTCAGCTCTGTGCCATCGTCGGCATCGACTGCAGAAATGCGGACACCCACAGTAGGAATGGGCTTGAAGGTTGCTTCCACCTCCACAACCTTATCCGGCATGGTGAAGGTATATGTATCGCCCACAAGCTGATCTGTCACATCTGTACCGTCAACGGTAAGACGTTCCAATTGATAGCCGGCATCGGGAGTTACGGTAAGGGTAACCGGTGCATCCTCTACAATATAATTGCTAAAAGGATTGTCATGGCTGACAGCTCCACCTGCAGAGTCTTTTATTTTTAGCGCAAAGGTAGGTGCATGGGTAATCCCGACATAGATTGTTCTGCCATACTGGGTATCTCCGTTTTCTACCATAACTGCGGTAGCTTTCCTTGACCCGAACGGATCGTTCAGGATATAGGTCAACGAAGCAGTATTAACAGAAATCACAGCTTGGGTATCCGAGCGGATACTGAGACTGGTGACTGCCCAGCCTGCGTTGGAGATTTCTTTCTCAAAAAGTGCCTCCAGACCGCCCATATTCTGAAACTGCGTCAGATTTTCGCCTGTGACGGTCAGAATAAAGGGGTAAATGTCACTGACATAGAATGTGTTTGTCTCTTCATCATATGCAGGGCTATCACGGTTAAAGCTGATGTCGGTTACAATGGGTGCAGTACCGCCTGTTGCCGCATTCATGGTTACCGGCATAAAAGTCATCAGCATTGCTGCTGTTAAAAGCCATACTGTTAATTTGTGAAATCTTTTTTTCATATTGTTCTCTTCCTTTCGATGTAAATTTATGCTTGGTCTTGTTTTCAATCTCTTTTTCTATCCCCATCCAGCCGACCGACAAACTTAGAAAACATTTCTTTTGCAATCGCCTCACAATCGAGCTTGATTACTTTTTCTATCGTCGATTTTCTTTCTGCTTCCGGGATGTTATATATTTTGAGCATGGAATCAAGAAACAGACTGATTTTATCCTTCAGAGAAAAATATCTGCTGCAAGGGGTTGTAAATGCCGCCAGTTCAATTCCGCTTGCAATATTTTCTATCATTCTGAAATCCTCCTCCGACCAGTCGGGCAATTGTTCCTTTAACAGATGATAGTTCTTCTTTGCCGCCCAGTCCTTGATGAAATCAAAGGTTGCCGGATGGCTGTATGCTGCATAGTACAAATCATACGCCTTCGTGTCCGCCTCGCAAAGTGCAATCTGAACAGCGATTTCAATTCCGTAGGAGTACAGGCAATCGTGAATCTTTTCCAGCGAATCGTCAATCACATCCAGATGAAAATCCATAATTTCTTCCACCAGAATCCGAAGCAAATCTTCCTTCACTTTATAATGATATGTGATGGTTCCAAGCCCGATTCCCGACTCCTCTGCAATTTGCCGGTGTGTCGTTTTTGAAAATCCCTGCTCCAAGAATAGCTTTGTTGCACTTTTGATAATCCTGATTTCTGTATCCGACAGAGGTGCAATCATATTATGTCTTTTAATAATGCTGTTCAGCATCTTCTATCATCCCCTTATTTTAGTTTCGTACAAGTACAATTATACATTAGTTTTATCATAATGTCAATATATTTTTTTTCATTTTTTTACAATCCAACTGCAACTTGTCCACTTAATTCCATACATTTATAATATCTTTTCCCTTTTTCACGGCATAATCATAAGCAAGTCTTGTTCCACTTTTGGGCTGGTAGTCACATAAATCCCGTTTGCTGTTTCTTCTTCTCGGCGGTGCATAGTTTTTGTCGTAGTACACAATACAAAAATCTGATTTGTTTATCATTTCCTGATTTCGTTCCACATAAGAAGCTCTGCCTGCATTTTCTATATGTTCCGGAAAGTATGTTTCTTCATAATGCTCAAGCAAGCTTTTCTCATACCAATCGGGAATATGTTGAAATGCTGACCTCACATAAACACGCTTTATGTGGGGATATTTTTCTTTTAACTCTGTTACGACTTTATGGCATAAATCATCAAATTCGCTTTTGCTACCAAAATAGAAAATACTGACCTCTTTTTCTGTGATTAAAATTTCAATTTCTCTTCTAAGCCTTTCAATCAGTTCGGGAGTTTCGTCTATTTTTCTATGTCCGAAAAAGCAACACGCTTTACCTACCTTCATAGCTTTCCACCTCATATTCAACATAAAAGTAATATTATATCATATTATACCACAAACATATAGAAAAACAAAGAACAAATATTACCTATTTGTAGAATTATTTAAAATTGTATTCAAATATCAAGTTACAATTATTCATTCCTGAATATATAATGAAATTATGTAGAATAATCATTGTGAGGGTTGTATCATTATGAGTATTGATAAATTGGAAAAAGAGCAAATCATAAAAAGTGTCGGAAAGAGAATACAAGAGTGCAGACAAAAGGCAGGTCTTACACAAGAACAGCTTTCTGAAATATCAGGAATTTCTCAAAAGCATATTTCCAGAATCGAGCAAGGCTATCACGACACTCACTTTACCATGATATATAAAATCGCAAAAGCATTAAATGTTCCCATTGATACCTTTGCAATTGATTTTGAAGAAGATAATTCAAATATCTTTTTAAGTACAATCAGAGCAGATGTTGAAAACATGAGCAAAAAACAACTTGATATGCTTCGTGATTCAATCGAAACAATTAAAAAATATGAATTTTAAAAAACCCCGAAAACCTTGTATTTTCAAGACTTTCGGGAGACATAACCACGTCGTATGTGATAAACTATCTGTATCAAGTTTCATTCTTGATTACCTCCTTTGATTCTTTTATGCGGTTGGCGAACCTGCATATATTATATCATAGGAGGTTTCTTTTTTTACTCATAGCTAAAAGCCTTTTAGAACCACAGGCATAGTCCGTGGTTTTCGTTGCACAACAAACATGCCTATTCCATCACTTGGAATAGGCATAAAATCTATAATGTTAAATTTTAGCGAGTAACTCCATAATCGTATTACATACTTCCTTGAAGCTTATATCCTTAGCATATGGAAATTGCGACTGATAGTTATTCCACATTCTTTTAAGATCTGCACTCTCTGAAACAATCTCCATAGTAGAAGCAAAATCATTTATCTGATTTCTCGTCCCCCTATGCTCAATAGTTTTTTTAAACGCTTCAGCAAACAAAGCTTTGTCAAAGCTTTGTGTTGTGATAAGTATGTAAGCATCATAAAAATCTCTTGGTCTTGTATTAAACATACTTCTTCTCAAGATAGTTTCAATCTTTTCCGCCAAAACTGTTTCTATGTTATATGCCCACACTTCAAATGCGAGCTCATCATCAAATATACCCGTAAAATTAAATTTTACAGCATTTGGTGTTATAACATCCCCGGTTGAAACATCTATCGTCATAGGTGTAACGATGGTTTCATATATGGCATCCAATGCCACTCTGTACCCACCATAAATATCATCTTCTCTAATCGGTGATATACCCTTAAATTTAAACTTCACATCATCATTTAAATCTATTTCAAATATTTCATTCAAGGCTTTTTCGATTGCTTCAGGCGTCAATGGTAAATTCTTTAGAGTGGTATCCAAATCCATTGTTGCTCTGTTATCAATTCCAACAATAGCAGCTACAAGCATACCACCTTTTAAAACAAATTTTTCTTTATATTCCGAAGCAGACAATCTGTTCAGAAATCTCTCAAACATATAGTTCTGTAAAATTACTTGTGCCGGAAGATTTTTTAATTTTGCTATATTCCTTATTTTAGCTTTCAGGCTCATTGCCTTTGCATTGCTCATAATAACACCTCCAAATATTGTCTTACCTGAGATAAGACTTTCATTTTGCTTGCATACAAACTAAGGTTAGCAAGATTCTTATTGGAACTTGCAGCGTAATTCTTTATAGCTGTGATAAATGTTTCATCAGCCATTCTGCTTCTGCTTCTTACAATATCACAAATTGTTCTGTCAATGTCATACGCCCAAACCTTGTTACCCATCGGTGTGGTAAGTTGCACTTTGCCTAAATCATGTAGTTCATCCTTGATATAGTAAATCTTACATTCCTCACTCATAGATGGCGATAACGTCTTTGATGTTGGTATAGTTACAGTATGTTCAAAAGGCGTTCTTTCAGATATTCCATTAAGAAACAATGCTGTTTCATGAGAAAATACAATGTGTTTTGAACGTATCTGCAAAGATAACAACTCATCATTCAAATCATCTGATATAACATATTGACCATTTGCAATTCTTGTGATTTTACCATGATCGCATAGCTTGGAAAGATTAGAACGGCTTATCCCTTTCTCTACTGCTGCTTTGGTCAGTATCAATCCGCCATTTTCATTTGATATTTCTCTTAATATGTCAATTGAACTCATATTTTCACCCACTTTCAACTTTCATATAGATATTATATCAAACATCCTTATAATTGTCAATGTTATTTTCAACTTTCATATAGATTTAAACTTCGTTATCTTTATGCATAGTCACTTTTAGGATATATTTAGTCGACAAGTCGACTTTTTCTGTCTTAGCACTTACTATCTAACAATAATTTTCTTGCAATTAGAACAAAGCGGCTTCGCCGCAACCGCTCCATAAAATTATCGTGTACTTTGAACTGATACAGAGCGGTAAGAAGAAGCATAACGGCTTTGTTACGCCCATGTGCGTTTCCGCTATTAGCGGAAAATTTCGCACGGGCATTCAATTCTTTTTACTTTATAGGAACGAAGTTTCCTATAAAGCAAAAAAGAACCCCCGAAACCTTTGTATTTTCAAGGCTTTCGGGGATTTTTCATTTTATTCAAATTCAATGGTACCAATCGGCTTAGGTGTAATATCCAGCAGAACACGGTTGATACCCTCAACCTCATGCGTAATACGGTCGCAGATGGTATGCAGCATCGGGTAAGGAATTTCCTCAATCGTTGCAGTCATAGCATCGGTGGTATTGACTGCACGGATGATTGCAGACCAGCCCTCATAGCGCTTACCGTCCCGGACACCTACGCTCTTGAAGTCCGGCACTGCGATAAAGTACTGCCACACCTTACCTGCAAGGTTATTTTTATCAAATTCTTCCCGAAGAATTGCATCTGCTTCACGAAGGGCATTGAGTCTGTCTCTTGTGATTGCACCCAGGCAACGCACACCCAAACCCGGTCCCGGGAAGGGCTGACGGTAAACCATGCTATGCGGAAGTCCCAGTGCTTCGCCCACAACACGAACCTCATCCTTATATAAAAGCTTCACCGGTTCTACCAGTTCAAACTGCATATCCTCCGGCAAGCCACCCACATTATGATGTGCTTTTACGCCGTCACTCTCCAAAATATCGGGATAGATGGTGCCTTGTGCCAGGAAAGAGATTCCTTCCAGCTTAGAGGCTTCCTCATCGAACACCTTGATAAATTCTCCGCCGATGATTTTACGCTTCTCCTCCGGCTTGCTGACACCTGCAAGCAAATCCAGAAAACGGTCGGTTGCATCAACATAGATGAGGTTGGCATCCAGCTCCTTGCCGAACACATCAATGACCTGCTCACTTTCACCCTTACGCATCAAGCCATGATTGACATGAACACAAACCAATTGTTTGCCGATTGCCTTAATCAGAAGTGCGGCAACTACAGAAGAATCCACACCGCCGGAGAGTGCCAGTAAAACCTTTTTATCTCCCACCTGCTTCTGCACCAGCGCAACCTGCTCTGCGATAAATGCATCTGCCAGTTCTTTTGTTGTGATACGTTGCATCGTATCCGGTCTTTTGTTTGTATCCATGTTCAATCTCTCCTTTTTCTATTTCAACAAAAATGAATTTTCTTATATTATACCATGTTTTTTATTAAAAAATCAATATCAATATTATATAAATCTCAGTTTTTTCAGCAGATTCTGTATGTATAAAATAAATGAGGGGGATGAAAAAAAAGAGGCTGTTGCGTGAAACATTTTTTGTGTATATTTTATTCAAAATTGTAGGGGCGGATGCCCACATCCGCCCGAATTGCGGGGCGATGTGGGCATCGCCCCCTACAAGAAAATGAATTTTTATACACGATATATGTTTCACACAACAGCCTCATTATTTTCTTATTCCTTCCAACGAATAAATCCGTAGCTATCCAGAATCTGAAAATACTTTGCCAACCGCTCATAAAGCGGTTCTGCCGTTTCTCCGAACTTTTCCCGGACACATTCACCCATTTTGAGCAGGTCGGTTTCTCCGTCAATCAACTGCCAGAGAAAGCTACCCATTTCATCCAGGTGAATCTGGCTGACCTTCGGCTTTTTGAAAAACCGTTGCGCAATCCGGTTAAACAGTCCCTTATTTTCTAAAAGCAGGGTAACCAGACCGGAATCCTCCTTCAGAAAATCAAGATGCTCCGCACGCATCGGAATCCGTTCTAAATAGTTTTTTGAAAGTGTTTGTTTCTTCATCGCTTATTTCCGCTTCTTCCAGACAGAGAATTTCAGTACACTCAAAACAATCAGCGCAAATACAACCAGAGATGCGATATTGGAAACTGCAGTCGGCAGATTCAATAACCCGGACAAATCAATCATTGCATCCAGACCGAATACTGCAAGCAATGCCAACAGGATTCCGACCAGACCTTCGCCGGCAATCATACCGGAGCAGAACAGAATACCATCGTTGATGATACCCTTTTTGTGATTTTCGTCGCCCTTTTTCTTATCCAACGCCAGACGCACCAGACCGCCGACCATAATGCAGGCATTCAAATGAACCGGCAGATAAACACCGATTGCGAAGGGCAGTACCGGGATTCCGACTACCTCTACCACGATTGCAATGAAGATACCGATAAATACCAGATTCCACGGCAGATTACCATCCATAACGCCCTCGGTAATCATCTTCATAAGTGTTGCCTGCGGAGCACCCAGCTCTTTAGAACCAAAGCCCCATGCAGAATCCAGCAAATACAAGGTTCCGCCGATTGCTAAAGCAGAAGCTACAACACCGATCATTTCGCCGATTTGTTGCTTTTTCGGGGTTGCACCCAACAAATAACCTGTTTTTAAATCCTGCGAGGTATCGCCGGAGATTGCCGCAACAATACAAATAATCGAACCGATTGCAATTGCCGCAGAAAGACCTGCTGCACCCTCATAACCGGTCAATTTCAGGATAACGGTTGCAATCAGAAGGGTTGCGATTGCCATACCCGAAACCGGATTATTACTGCTTCCAACCAGACCAACCATTCTGGAGGATACGGTTGCAAAGAAGAAGCCGAATACAACTACAATGATTGCCCCAATCAGGGAAACCGGAATTGCCGGAATCAACCAAACCAACAAGGTCAGAATTGCAATTGCAATCAGAACAATCTTCAGACTGATGTCCTTTTCGGTTCTGGCATTTCCTGCACCGGTTGAGCTTGCCATACTCTTTAGTGCATCCCGGAAGGTGCGGACAATCAATGGCAAGGACTTAATCAGGCTGATGATACCGCCTGCAGCCAATGCACCTGCACCGATATAACGGATATAAGACGACCAGATTGCACTTGCTCCACCCTCTGCAAATAAAGCACCGATGGTTTCGGTTGCCGGGTAAAGCACCAGATTTTCACCAAACATAACAATCAACGGAATCAGTACCATCCAGCTAAGCACACCGCCGGCAAACATATAGGAGGAAATCCGCGGACCGCAGATATAGCCGACACTCATAACCGCCGGATAAATCTGGGTTCCGATTTCACCTGCAAAGCCTTTGACATGAAAGGCAACCTCGCCTGCCACCAGCTTCAAGCCGTCAATGATGAACTTGAACAATGCGGCAAAGCCCATACCTGCAAAAACGGTAGAAGCATTTGCACCGCCCTCTTCCCCGGCTAACAGTACCTCTGCACAAGCAGTTCCCTCAGGATAAGGCAGAGTTCCATGCTCTTTTACAATCAGGGCGTTACGGAGCGGAACCATAAAGAACACGCCCAACAAGCCGCCGATTAATGCAATCAGGGTAATTTCCAAAATACCCGGCTTGTCCATCGTTCCTTCTGCCGCCCATAAAAACAGCGCCGGAATGGTGAAGATTGCACCTGCCGCCAGGGATTCCCCGGCAGAGCCGATGGTCTGTACCACATTACTTTCCAAGATAGAGTTTTTGCGCATAATGATGCGGATAACACCCATTGCAATAACTGCCGCCGGAATGGATGCCGACACCGTCATTCCGACACGAAGTCCCAAATACGCATTTGCCGCACCGAATACCACTGCCAAAATCACACCCATAATAATTGACGTTACCGTAATTTCGGGCGTAATTTTTTCTGCCGGTATATACGGCTTAAAATTACTTTGATTTCCCATGAATTTTTCTCCTGTTCCCCGCTTTTTGCGGCATTCTTTTTCAGTATAATATTATACCATATAATTCTGAAAAAATCAAGCAAATATCATTGTTTTTTCGTATTATTGTTTTTTCGTATTATTTCCCAATTGCTTAGAACAAAGCGGCTTCGCCGCAACCGCTCCATAAAATTATCGTGTACTTTGAACTGATACAGAGCGGTAAGAAGAAGCATAACGGCTTTGTTACGCCCATGTGCGTTTCCGCTATTAGCGGAAAATTTCGCACGGGCATTCAATTCTTTTTGTTTTATAGGAATGAAGTTTCCTATAAAACAAAAAAATATCTGTGACAAACTGCCACAGATATTTTTTTGGGTTTATTGAATGTCCACACAAAACGGCATCGCTGACAAGCCTTCTGAATGAAAAAGATTAAGTTCGGGATTAATTGCACCCTGATAAGCATACCAGACACCGGACGGAGCCAGAACCCCGTTAACCTTCACATTAACAGTATCCTTGCCAGTGATTGTCGCAACCGCATCCTGATATACGTCGCCAACCTTTAACCGAAAACCGGTGACGGTTGTATCGCCCTCCTTAACCCGGAGACCGTCATATACATCGTCAAATACCACATCAACACTACCGTCAGCTTTTACGGTAACTGATTTCATAACCGGGAAGAGATGCTTTACATCCTCGTCATATGCAACTGCTTGTGCTGTCAGAACCAATCTTCTTGCAACCTCACGTTTTTCCATCGGGTGAATGTTATCGCCAACCACGCCGTCCACATCACCCAAATCCATGA
>SVJN01000008.1 GCA_015068965.1 Oscillospiraceae bacterium | reverse complement strand
CTTATTACTACCCACCTAAATGTACAGGAGATTCTTTCTTATTGTTTTGCCGCCAATGCCGCACCGATGATGCCTGCATCATTAAACAGAGTTGCGATGCTGATATCCACTCTCGGCATATACTTATTATAGTCATACTTTTTGATATACTCACGAATCGGGTTCAAGAGGTAGTCGCCTTCCTTACTGATACCGCCGCCGATGACCAGCTTTTCCGGTTGGAAGATATTGACGATACTCAACAGACCGTCTGCCACATACTCGATATACTGGTCAACCACCGCTTGTGCTGCCGCATCTCCCTGCTTCGCCGCATCGAATGCAGTCCGTCCGCTGACCTTACCTTCCTTTTCAGCAAGCTTTGCCATCAGAGAATCCGGGTTCTTTTCGATTGCTTCCTTGGTCTGACGAATTAAAGCGGTTACCGAAGCATATGCTTCCCAACATCCGTTATTGCCACAAGTACAAGGCTGACCGTTATGAATCAAGGTAATGTGTCCCAACTCTGCACCTGCACAGTTAAAGCCACGGTAAATCTTTTTGTTCAATACAATTCCGCCGCCAACACCGGTTCCGAGGGTAATGAAGATAAAGCTATCGACATCGCCACCGTTTACTACATATTCACCCATTGCCGCCGCATTGGCATCATTTTCCATATTCACCGGCACGTTGATATACTTCTGAAGCTCTGCCGCAATCGGGGCGTGCTCCATCTTGATATTGTTGGAATACACCACAACACCGTTTTCATTATCAATGGTTCCGGGGCTACCGATACCGATTGCCCTGATATCAGAAATTTCCAGACCTGCCTTTTTGGTAATCTCCTTACAAAGGTCTGCCATATCCTTGATGATTTCCTGATAGGGACGTTCTGCCCCGGTCGGTACAGAACCCTCTGCTAAAATCTTACCTGCCTCATCTACCACACCTGCGGCAATATTTGTTCCGCCTAAATCTACACCAATATACATTGTTTTTCTTCCTTTCTGAATGAATTCACTTCTATTATTGTAACATATTTTAGAAAAATTGCAAGTTAAAAAATATCTTTTTTCTTTTTGAGGTACCGTCTGATTAAAATCCCTACAGAAGTCAGCACGCAAATCAGCATGAAAACAGGGATTGCCCATTTATTCTGATTTTCGTCCTGTGCGGATTTCATTTCGGTCCAAAGGCTTTGCATCTGCAGATTTGCCTCATCCGAGAGATTTTTGAAAACCTCTGTTTTTTCGTTGATAAAATCATCCGCCGGATAGGAAATGGTATCTGCCTGCGATTCTTCATCCAACAGTTCAAACGCCGCGGCATTCGGTGTGGAATAACCGATATAATCGGTGGTTGCGTAAGCAATATCCCGCTCCATCATAAAGTTGATGTACATTTCTGCCGCTTCCTTCTGCTGGGCAGATTTCGGAATACACATCGCATCCACAAACAGATTGGTTCCACTTTTCGGAATCACAAAGCCGAGATGGTCATATTCATCCATCAGCGTGAGTGCATCACCGGCATAATAAGGTGCTAACAGTGCTTCGCCTGCACCCATTTTATCAAAGATTTCGTCCATGACATACGCCTGGACAATCCGTTTCTGCTCTCCTAATTTCTTTGCCGCTTGTTCCAATTCAATCGGATTTTCGGTATTTAAGGAATACCCCAGAAGAATTTCTGCAATTGCAAACGCATCCCGGGGGTTATCAAACATCAGAATCCGGTCTGCATATTCCTCATTCCAGAGAATATCCCAGTCGATGTCCTCTTCATCAATGGCAGTCTTATCATAGATAATCCCCACCGTACCCCAGGTATAGGGTGCGGTATATTGATTTTGCGGATCATAGAGTGGATTTTTGAAATTCTCCATAATATTGGAAAAATTCGGCAGATTTTCAAAATTGAGTGGGAGGAGCATATCCTCCTTAATCATTCTGGAAATCATATAATCGGACGGGATAATCACATCATAGGATGCACCGCCGCCCTTTAATTTTGCATAAAGCTCCTCATTGGTTGCATAGGTACTGTAGTTTACTTCAATGCCGGTCAGCGCGGTAAATTCTGCATTGATATCCAAGGTTCCTTCCTCGCTGCCGTCTGAAATATACTCACCCCAGTTATATACATTGATAGAAATTCCTTTTCCTTGAAACCGCTCATAATACGCATGGTCGGAAACGGTCAGGGTTTGCGCTTCTATCTCCTCAACCTCTTCTGTTGCTGTGCTACAGCCTGCAGTAAAAAATAATCCCAATAAAGTAAGCACGAAAAGCAATTTTTTCATCCCTTGTACGCACTCCTTCCTACATTGCCTTATCACGTTTTGCATGACGGTTTTCCAGAATATTCTTTCCAATCAGCACAATCACAACAATCAAAAAGATAATGGTGGAAAGTGCATTGATTTCCGGACTTACCTTTCTTCTTGTCATGGAATAAATGGTAATCGGCAAGGTCTGTGAGGTCGGTCCGCTGGTGAAATAACTGATGATGAAATCATCCAGCGAAAAGGTCAGCGACATCAAAAAGCCTGACATGATACCCGGCATGATTTCGGGCAGAACCACCTTGAAAAACGCCTTGACCGGACTACAGCCCAAATCCTGTGCCGCCTCGTAAAGATGCGGATTCATCTGACGGAATTTCGGCATAATATTTAGAATCACATAAGGCACATTAAAGGTGATATGTGCAATCAAAAGGGTAATAAATCCAAATTCTAAATGCATCCGTGCTGCAAAGAACACAAAAACCAGCATCAGGGATACACCGGTTACAATTTCCGGGTTGATAATCGGCAGGTTGGTGATGTTCATCACAACCGCTTTTCCCGCCTTGCTCATCCGATTGATACCGATTGCCGCCGCTGTTCCCAGCACCGTTGCACAAACTGATGCAATTGTTGCAACAATCAGAGTGTTCCGGAACGAGGTCATAATCAACTCGTTCTGAAACAGACGGATATACCAGTCAAAGGTAAATTCTGAAAACACACTCCGGCTTTTCGTTGCATTAAACGAAAAGATAATCAGGACAAAAATCGGCAGATACAGAAACAGCAATACTGCCGATACATAAATTTTAGACAGTTTTTTCATTGCTACCTCCTATATCAGAACCTTTTCATCATCGCTGTCAAACTGGTTCATAATCGTCATAATCAGAAGAATAATCACCATCAGTACAAGCGAAATTCCGGCACCTAAATTCGGGTTATAGGAATTTCCCAAAAACTGCATTTCAATCAGGTCACCAATCAGAAGATTTCCACCGCCGCCAAGCATTCTGGAAATAATAAAGGTACTGATTGCCGGCACAAACACCATGGTAATGCCGGAGGTAACACCTGGCAGAGAAAGCGGGAAAATCACCTTTGCAAGCACTCTTGCACCGTTACAGCCCAAGTCAGCCGCCGCCTCAATCAGGCTTTTATCAATCTTTTCCATCACCGAATAAAGCGGAAGAATCATATAAGGAAGATAGTTATAAACCATTCCCAGAACCACCGCTCCCTCGGTATTGAGCATTTTATAAGGACCTAAGCCGACATATCCCAACAACGTATTGATAATGCCATTGTTTCCCAGCAAGGTCATCCACGCATAGGTTCTTAACAAAAAGTTCATCCACATCGGCAGCATCACAATCATTAACATGGTGCTCTGCCGTTTTTTTTCCATTTTGGTCAGAATGTAGGCAAGCGGATATGCAATCACCAGACAAATCACCGTCGCAATTGCCGCCAGCCAGATAGAGCGGACAAAAATATCCGTGTACTTTCCGACCTCTGCAATATAATCAAGTGTAAAACGTCCCTCCCCATCGGTAAAGGCAAAGTATGCCACCATCAGAAGCGGAACAACAATAAATACCGCCATCCAGACAAGATACGGCGCTGCAATCAATTTCTGTTTCATTTATACAGCCCCTTTCTTTTAAAATGTCTCATCCTTCATTTTTTTCATGACATGGATATCATACGGGTCAAAGGTCATGCCAACAGTCGAGCCAAGCTCTGCCGCCTTTGTCGAATGCACCATCCAACGGAAATCATAGGCTTCTATCAGCATTTCATAATGCACACCCTTGAAGGTAACCGAATCCACCACGCCGGTAATTTGTGCCTGCTCTGCCGGAATCAGCTGTACGTCCTCCGGACGGATAACAACATCCACTGCTTCGTTTTCTGCAAAGCCTTTATCGACACATTCAAACTGTCTGCCGCTGATTTCTACCAGACAGTCCTTCAGCATAACACCCTTTAACACATTACTCTCACCGATAAAATCGGCAACAAAGGCATTGACCGGTTCATTGTAAATATCAACCGGACTTCCGATTTGCTGGATGTTTCCCTTGTTCATGACCACAACGGTATCACTCATGGTAAGTGCTTCCTCCTGATCGTGGGTAACGTAAACAAAGGTGATTTCAAGGCTCTGCTGAATGCGTTTTAATTCAATCTGCATTTCTTTTCTGAGTTTTAAATCCAAAGCACCCAAAGGCTCGTCCAGCAAGAGTACCTTCGGACGGTTGACCAACGCACGCGCAATTGCAACACGTTGCTGTTGACCGCCGGACAGGTGATTGACGCCCCGCTTTTCAAAGCCACGAAGGTTTACCAGCTCCAGCATTTCGGCAACTCTGGTTCTGATTTCCTTTTCCGGGAGCTTCTGTACCTTTAAGCCAAAGGCAATATTATCATAAACATTCAAATGCGGAAATAGTGCGTATCGCTGAAAAACAGTATTGACGTTCCGCTTATAGGGCGGAAGATTATTGATTTTCTTCCCGTCAAATAACACCGTACCGCTATTCGGTTCCAAAAAACCACCAATAATCCGCAGAGTTGTTGTTTTACCACACCCTGACGGCCCTAAAAGCGTTACAAATTCCTTATCCCGAATATTCAGACTGATGTTTTGTAAAATGTTTTCGCCGTCAAAATCCACGACGATATTTTGCAAACTGATAATGTTTTTCAACCAATACACCTCCATAGATTTGTAGTCAATATCACTTTAACGTAAAAAAGTGGAATTGTCAATAGTTTTGTCAAAAAAAATCGATTCCTTTATCGGTTATTCATATGCGTGTGGCAGTAGAGATTCCGGAATCCCGAGGGGCTGATGCCCTCATGATAGCAGAAGAATTTCAAAAACAGATTTTCTTCCCGATATCCACACATTCCGGCAATTTCCTTGACCGAAAAATCGGTATTCTGCAACAAGTCCTTTGCATGACGCATTTTTTCCCGGCAGAGATACTCCTTTAAGCCAAAGCCCGAAAATTTCCGGAACCGCCGTCCTAAATAGGTTTCGTTATAACCAAATTGCTCAGATAGCTTTTTCACGGTAAGCTCATAACCGATATTGATTCTGATATACTCCACAAGCTGATGCATCAGAGAATCTCCTGCTTCTGTGGACTGTTGTGCCGCAAGCTGCAGCTCACGAAGAATCAGAAGTGTCAGCGCATCCCATTCCATACCGGTATATCCCGGTGACCTGCTTTTGTGCAGAAGTGATTTAAAAAGCGTGCGAAGCTCATACCCCTCTACCGGATGAAAGCACTTGAACGAAACTGGAATATCGGTTTTAAAATGCAACCAGTAAAAGGAGGTTTCCGTTCCGGACACCTGATAGCCACAATGCTTTTTTCCGGCTTCTAACAACAAAACATCGCCCGGAACAAGATGATAGCAAACTTCGTCCTCCTCGATAAACGCCTCCCCCTTCATCATCAGGATGATTTCATCCGAATCAATGATGCGTGCCGGATGAATCCATTCCCGTTGTGTTGAGAACAGACCAATGCTTTCAAACTGTAGCTTGTGATTTTCGCAAAAAAGCATTCCGGCAACCTCCTATATGGAAAAAAATAGCTGTATCGCAACCATAAATACGCACCGTTTTTTCCGGTAAACATAAATATTTGTTGAGATACAGCTGTTGTCTCTATTTTTTAGATCAGAACGCCAGTTTCTCTTCTAAGAACTGTTCTAAATCTTCAATCTTAATACGTTCCTGCTGCATAGTGTCTCTGTCACGAACGGTTACAGAGCCATCTTCTTCGGAATCAAAGTCGTAGGTGATACAGAACGGAGTTCCGATTTCATCCTGACGGCGATAACGTTTTCCGATAGAGCCTGCTTCGTCATATTCGCAGTTATATTTCTTAGAAAGCTGAGCAAAAACCTTTTCTGCACCCTCTGAAAGCTTTTTAGAAAGCGGAAGAATTGCGGCTTTTACCGGAGCCAATGCCGGATGCAGGTGAAGAACCACTCGGCTATCTCCATCGCCTAAATCCTCTTCGTCATATGCTTCTACCAAGAATGCAAGGGTTACACGGTCTGCACCTAACGACGGCTCGATACAGTACGGTACATAACGCTCATTGGTAATCGGATCAATGTAGTCCATACTCTCACCTGAATGCTCCTGGTGCTGCTTTAAGTCAAAGTCGGTACGGTCTGCAATTCCCCAAAGCTCACCCCAGCCAAACGGGAATACGAACTCGATATCGGTGGTTGCATTGGAATAGTGGGATAATTCTTCCGGAGAATGGTCACGGAATCTTAAGTTTTCTTCCTTCATACCCAAGGATTTCAGCCAGTTCATGCAGAAATCTTTCCAGTAATAGAACCATTCCATATCCTTACCCGGTGCACAGAAGAATTCCAATTCCATCTGCTCAAACTCACGGGTACGGAAGGTAAAGTTACCCGGTGTAATTTCGTTCCGGAAGGATTTACCAACCTGACCAATACCAAACGGAACCTTTTTCCGGCTGGTTCTTTGTACATTCTTGAAGTTTACAAAGATACCCTGTGCTGTTTCCGGACGCAGGTATACAGTTGAGGAGGAATCCTCGGTAACACCCTGGAAGGTTTTGAACATCAGGTTAAACTGACGGATTGAGGTAAAGTTTTTCTTACCGCATTCCGGGCAGACAATGCCGTGTTCGTCGATATATTCCATCATTTTTTCGTTGCTCCAGCCGTCTACAACAAGGCTTTCGTTATTCTGGAACGCATAGTCCTCAATCAGCTTGTCCGCTCTGTGACGTGCCTTACATTCCTTACAATCCATCAACGGGTCAGAAAAACCGCCAACGTGTCCCGATGCAACCCAGGTCTGCGGGTTCATCAGAATGGCACAGTCAACACCTACGTTATAGGGAGACTCCTGAATGAACTTTTTCCACCATGCTTTTTTTACGTTATTTTTAAATTCAACACCCAACGGGCCGTAGTCCCAAGTATTTGCCAGACCGCCGTAGATTTCACTACCCGGGAAAATGTAGCCTCTGCCCTTGGAAAGTGCTACAATTTTGTCCATTGTTTTTTCTGTATTTTTCATTTCCTTGTTACACGCCTTTCTCTTTTTTATCATTCTCAATTATTTTAACAGATATTTCTTGTTTCGTCAAGGTTTTATGCGAATTTCTCACATTTTTATGAAATAGTTGCCAAATAGGAGTGGTATTGTTGTAAATCCTTGTTCCAATCTGCCGTATTCTGCGGGGATTCCTGTTTGTCAAACAAGGTTGCAAAATAACGGGTAAACTTTTCTGCACCCTTATAATTCAGATGTGTTTTGTCGTAAAAATCAGTATTTAAGTCTAAACCGATTTCGTTATAATACTGATTGAAATCAATATATTGCAATCCATGCTCCTCGGCAAGCTTCGCAACTGAATTTAGATGCTTTTGTAAGTCCGCATCCGGGTTACAGGGCGTCTTTACCAACAGAAGCTTGACTCCCTCCTCCTCGCATAACGTCCGGATTTTATGGAAATAGGAAAGCTCTTTTTCTGAAAGCTCTGCGGCCTCTGTGATGTCGGACACATCCGGTCTGACTGCTTCATTGGTGGTCTGCTCCAGCAAAACATATCCCTTTAAATAGTCCCGTTGCTTGTCCGCCTCATAGGCGTAATCCTGCTCATTCAGTTCATTCCACCGGCTATGATATTTGATGAACGGAAAAATCAGTCCAACCCAATCCTTTCCCGGAGCGGATACACGTGCAAGCTCCACCTTATTCCAGGATAACGGCAGGTCATCTGCAAAGGAATAGTTTACACCGTCATCATAGTATTCCTCATGCTTGGAAAACATCAGCACATCCAGAACCATTACATCCGGCTTCTGGGTTTTTAATGCCTCCTTCATATACGCATAGGTTGCCCAGACCGGTTGCTGTTGGGTAGCAAACACATAGGAGCGGATGTTTTTCTCCTCCCACAAAACAAGCGGATGAAAAGAGCAATAGGTATTGGACGAGCCGAAGAACATCATATCAAAGGAATCCTTTGGTTCATTATAAAAGCCGGCAATTTTCGTCGTGTGATTCCATGCCCCGTTCAAGGTTTTCCGTCGGAACAGCTCGTTGCAAGCATCGAGCAAGAGGGTAAAAATCAGTAAAAACAAGATAACGGAGCTGACTGCTTTTAATTTTTTCATACTGTCGCTCCCTTCTAAAACTGAAAATAGATAAACTGGCTTTCCGAAAAACCGGGACCGTAAATCCCGAAAATCAGTACCAGAAAAATGCCAAGAAACGCAAGGCTCCAACGTACAATCAGATGTGCATCCAGCACATATCTGCGCAATTGCACACGGTAATAGTGTGCACTGCTTACCAAAAACAAAATCATGGTAGCAAACACCAGTACAATAAGCTGAGCGGAATCTAACCCCATTCCGGTCACATCGGTCAGCACCCAGGGGTTCCATTCACAAAACAGCTTTTTTATCATGCCAAACGCTTCTGAAACATGGTTCGCCCGGAAAAAAATCCAACCGAAGCAAACCAACAAAAAGGTAATCAGGCGTTGGAACAGATGATAAAAATGCGTGTGCCGATTAATACCCAACCATGTACAGAGCTTCTGCCGTGCCGGGAGTGTCACACCGCCAATCACCTGATACATTCCATGCAAAAAGCCCCAAAGCACAAAGGTCCAGTTTGCACCGTGCCAGAGACCGCTTGCCAAAAATACAATCATGATGTTGACATATTTTCTGACCTTTCCCCGTTTGTTACCCCCCAATGGGATATAGAGATAGTCCCTAAACCAACCGGACAAGGAAATGTGCCAGTTCCGCCAGAACTCGGCAATGCTTTTGGAAAAATAGGGTTGCTCGAAATTCTTCATCAGGGAAAAGCCCATGACCTCCGCCGCACCTCTTGCGATGTCGGTATAAGAGGAAAAATCGCAGTAAATCTGCAGGGCAAACAAAATGGTTGCCAAAAGGATTTCCACACCGCCGAAATTGGTATAGTTGTTATAGACTTCATTGACCAGAATCGCCGCCCGGTCTGCAATCACCAGCTTTTGAAAGAAGCCCCAAAGCATTAATAACAAGCCACTTTTTACTCGTTCAAAACAAAAGGTGTGCTTTTCGTGCAACTGCAGAAGCAGGTTTTTTGAACGTTCAATCGGACCTGCCACCAGCTGTGGAAAGAAGGACACGAACAGCGCATACCGGAACGGGTTCTTTTCGCACGCAACCTCCCCACGGTAAACATCCATGGTATAACTCAACGCCTGAAATGTATAGAACGAAATTCCGACCGGAAGCACCACATCAAATTTCGGCACAATCGGTGCAATCCCGAACAGACCGATGATTGGATTGAGGTTGTCCAGCAAAAAATCAAAGTACTTAAAAAAAACTAAAATCCCTAAATTACTCACAAAACTCAATGCGACCGTCATATTTTTCAAACGCCTTGATTTTTTTGCATCCCCAATGCGTCCGAAACGGTCAATCATCATACCGCTTGCATATGTAATCACCGTAGATAACGCCATCAAAAGTGCATATTTCGGGTTCCAGCACATATAAAAGAAATAACTGCAGATTAACAGCCAGATCCATTTGATTTTATGCGGAATCAAAAAGTAGACCAGTGTTACCACCGGGAAAAAGATTAAAAACTCCAAAGAGTTAAAAAGCATGATTGGTTCTCCTTTTCTAATATAAATTTCTGTATGCAACAATTATAGCATAATAGAAAATAAACAACAAGCCTTTTCCCGAAAAAAATTCCACCTTTTTCTACAATTTTATCCATATGAAACCAAGAGAAAAATTGCTATAATAGGGAAAAATATACGATTGGAGGTTATAGACATGAACATTTTAAATATTGTCAATTTTGTCCGGGGATATGAGCCAAGAGAAGATGTTGATTTATATCTTCCGGTGCTTGAAGAATTGAAGCTAAACAAGAAATACGGATTTAAAAACACCTTTTTACTGCAATACGATGCAATGATACGTGCAGATTTTCAGGAATTATTTCTTTCGGAAATGGACGAGAATATGGAACTGGGTGTCTGGATGGAAATGGCAAGACCATTAACCGAGTGTGTCGGCATTCCATGGCGTGGCAGACCCGGTTGGGACTGGGATTACTTTGTGAATCCGGACTGTCTGATTGCATACACCCAAAAGGAACGTGAGCTTCTGATTGATGAAATCATGAGGAAATTCAAGGAAATTTTTGGCTTTTATCCCCGTTCTGCCGGTGGTTGGATGCTGGATGCCTATTCTATGAACTATATGCAGGAAAAATATGGTATGGACGCATTTTGCATCTGTCGGGAACAATGGGGAACCGATGGCTATACCCTTTGGGGCGGCTATTACAACGGTCCTTACTTCCCATCTAAAAATCATATGCTCTTCCCTGCACAAAATCCGGCAAATCAGTTACAGGTGCCGGTCTTTAAAATGCTCGGACCCGACCCGATTTATAACTACTACAATTTCTTCCGGGAAAAGGTCAACGGAGTCGACCATGTTCTGTATTCCTTAGAGCCGGTATGGGAGTGTGGTCAACGTGAGGATTGGGTGGATTGGTATTTCCGCAATTTCACCGAGAATGAAAGTCTTGATATCAACTATACGCAAGCTGGTCAGGAAAACTCATTTGGTTGGCACGCCATTGGTAAAGGGCTTCCAATGCAGATGGAAAAGATTTCTGCATTGCAAAAAGAGGGCAAGCTAATCATTGACACGCTCGGTAACACCGGAAAGCTGGTACAAAAAACCTTTGCTTCTACTCCGGAAAATCTTTACTCGGCATTGGATGACTGGAACGAAAGCGGAAAACAATCGGCATGGTATTCCTGCAAAAACTATCGTTGCGGATTTTTCCGGGACGGAGAAACAGTCTGGATGAACGACATCCATCTCTATGACGATACCCTGGTCGAGCCACATTATGAAACTCCGTGTAATCTCTCCCATGCAGAGTATACCGCCCTGCCGGTGATGGACGGCATCCGCATGAGTGACGGAGAAGCGGCAAGTGGTTTTGCGATATTAAAGGGTGAAATTTCCAAGCTTTCCCGGGATGAAAGAAAATGTACCATCTGCATCACCGGAAAGGAACGGGAAATTACAGTGGTACTGGACGAGCAAAAAATCCGTCTGCAATCAGATACTGCCTTTTCGCTTCCCTTCCGGACAGATATGACCAAAAAAATCATTGTCGCATTCGCTCCGGATAAAATCTGCTATCATGAAAATAACAGAGATTATGCAATGCTGATTACCTCCGGAAAATTTTTTGAAATGGCATTGCACTCTGCTCCTGCAGGACAGAAGCATATGATTGAGCTGACCTTCAGTACAATTCAATAATTTCGGAAAAAAAAGGCTGTTGCATCAGACATTTTCAATGTGTAATGCAGCAACCTCTTTGCTCATTTAAATAATCTCTCTTGCATCCTTATCCGGCAATTCCGGGAACTTTTCAAACGGCAAGGTCTGATACCAGTATGCAACCGACGAAATATCGTCCTGCAACGGTAAGAATCTTCCTTCACTTCTCCATCCGAGTGCCTGAATTGTCACCTTTAAATCTTCTTCAAAACGAATCGGGTCGGTAATATGCCAACGATACATCGAAAATCTGCATTGCGATCTGTAAAGCTGGTCGGTCGGATGATGGAAAAATCCGGTGTAGGGTGTACTGAAATTGCGATATGCTCCATCAACAATAAATCCCCACGCACCGCAGAAATAGTCCTCGGTACCGGTTCCACAGATTGTCGGGAACTCTTTATCTCCGTCCATAAAGAATTTGATTTCGCCTTCTCCCCACCATCCGCAATTATTCACGCCCCAGTAAAGAAAGGTTCCGACATACTGTCCCGTTCCCTTGACACCGTCTAAAATCACATAATCTTCCTTATACGGAAGCGGATTGGTTCTTCTGAACTGTGCGTGGAAATATGCACAATCCTCCGGCACTTCTTCCAGCTCATAGTCAATCTGATAAAATACCTCTACCGTATCACAATTCTGATTTTCAATCGTGATTCTTGCGTGCTTCCGAAACGGCATCGACCAATAGCAGTTCATGGCATTTTTTGAATTAACGCAAACTGCAAAAGATGAAATCTGTACATGATTCTCACAACACGGATTTGCAAAAAAATCGCCTACCGGACATTCTACAGACGGATTTTCACTTCCGTCCCAATACATCCGGATGATCAATTGTCTGTTATCCAAACCGCAGGTCAACCAGATATGCCGGATCACACCCGGTCCGTCAATGTTGGCAATTTCTACCAACTCTCCCGGTGCAATTCGGATAGAAGGAGAAATCTTCCATTTCTGCCCCAAATCCCGCGCCGCACTCGTACCGGTCCCTTCGGTTGCCATTCCGCCCTTTCCTTTTTCACCGTTTTTGTTTTCTGCGCTGATTGAACGAGTGTGTGACTTTTTCACTTTTGACAAATGATCCATTCCAAACATATTCTCACCCCTCATATAATTTCTCTTGCATCCTTATCCGGCAATTCCGGGAACTTTTCAAACGGTAATGTCTGATACCAGTATGCAACCGACGAAATATCGTCCTGCAACGGTAAGTATCTGTCTCCGCTTCTCCAGCCGATTGCCTGGATGGTGACCTTTAAATCCTCTTCAAACCGTACCGGATCGGTAATATGCCAACGGTACATCGAAAACCGGCATTGCGACTGATACAGTTGATCGGTCGGATGATGGAAAAAGCCTGAATACGGAGAAGAGAAGCTTCCATACGCTCCGCCTATATCAAAATTCCACGCACCGCAGAAATAATCCTCGGTTCCGGTTCCGCAGATGGTCGGGAATTCTTTGTCGCCATCCATAAAGAATTTGATTTCGCCTTCTCCCCACCAGTTATTATGATTCACACCCCAGTGCAGATAAGTACCGACATAGTGTCCCTTTCCCTTGACCCCGTCTAAAATCACATAATCCTCTTTGTACGGGAGAGGATTGGTTCTTCTGAACTGTGCATGGAAATATGCACAATCCTCCGGCACCTCATCCAGCTCATAATCAATCTGATAATAGACTATCATATCTTCTGCATTCTGATTTTCAATGGTAATTTTTGCACACTTCTGAAATGGCATCGGCCAATAGCTATTCATCCCATTTGAGGAATTCACACAAATCGCCAACGAAGAAACCTGGAAAGTTCCTGTTGCATCGGTGTGAACAAAGAAATCCCCGACCGGACATTCTACCGACGGATTTTCATTTCCGTCCCAGTACATCCGCAGAATTTCTTGTCTGCGGTTTCCGGTAGTTGTCATCCAGATATGCCGAATCACACCCGGACCTTCGATGTCCGCAAGCACCACAGTTTCCCCCGGAGCAAGACAAAGCGAAGGTGAAACCTTCCATTTTTGTCCCAGTTCTCTTGCGGCATTCGCACCCGTACCTTCGGTTGCCATACCGCCCTTTCCCTTTTCGCCATTTCTGTTTTCTGCTGAAATTGAACGGCTTTTTGCATTTGACAATTTACAAATATTTCCAAAAGAATCAAACATTGTTTTCTACCTCCATTCAGCCCCATTATAGCAAATACTCTTCCCCTTGTACATATCATTTCTTATTAAAAATTTAACAATTCTTGGTTTTTACCACCAAAAAAAGAGGGAACACATTTTCATGTTCCCTCCCGGTTGATTCGGAATAATTATGCTTCCTTCTTTGCAGATTCCTCAATCACCTTTGCAGAAACCTGCGCCGGAGCCACCTCGTAGCGGGTGAACTCATAAACAAAGCTACCTCTGCCTTGGCTCATGGAACGCAAATCGGTTGCATACTTATGCATTTCTGACATCGGCACCTCTGCCTCTACCAGATTCAAGCCGTCACGGTCACTTTCGCCCATGCCCATAATCTGACCACGGCGCTTGTTGATATCACCGATGATATCGCCCATGATTGCTTCCGGAATATATACCTTTAAGTATCCAATCGGCTCTAACAGAACCGGATTTGCCTGCTTCAAGCCTTCCTTATACGCAATGGTTGCCGCCATTTTGAACGCCATTTCAGAAGAGTCTACCGGATGGTAGGAGCCATCTAAGAGGGTTGCTTTCAGATTCACAACCGGATAGCCTGCCAGAACGCCATGCTCTGCCGCATCACGCAAGCCCTTTTCTACCGCCGGGAAATAGTTCTTCGGAACGCTTCCGCCGAATACCTGCTCTTCAAAAATCAAATCCTCAGAAATTCCGGGTTCAAATTCAATCCATACATGACCGTACTGACCATGTCCGCCTGATTGCTTTTTATGCTTACCTTCTACCTTAACCTTACTGCGGATGGTCTCACGGTACGGAACAATCGGTTCTTCCAGCTTCATATCCACGCCATATTTGGACTTTAATTTCTGGGAAAGCACTTCGATATGCTGTTCGCCCTGACCGTTGATTAAGGTCTGCTTGGTTTCGGAATTGGTGGTAATGGTAAAGGTCGGGTCTTCATCATTGAGCTTTTGCAGACCGCTGACAATCTTTTCTTCGTCACCCTTTGCAACCGGCAAAACTGCCATTGACAAAACCGGAGCCGGGAAATCAATTCCGCTCAAGATAATATTTTTATTGGCATCACACAGAGTATCACCGGTCTTGGTTTTATCCAGCTTTGCAACCACACCGATATCTCCTGCCGGAATCCGCTTTACATCCTCCTGCTTTTTACCACGGAGCATAAAGATTTTACCGATTTTTTCGTCTACTGCCTTGTTCGGGTTATAAAGCACACTATCTGCCTTTACTTCACCGGAGTATACACGGAACAGAGACATCTTACCAACATACGGGTCGGTAATGGTTTTAAAGACAATTGCCGCTGTGGTATCAGAAACCTCCTGAACCACCTCAATCGGGTCACCGGTTTGTGCATCATGTGCAATTTCTGCAATTTCGTTCGGGTTCGGCAAGTATTTTCCGATACCGTCCATCAGACTGCGAACACCGATATTTTTCAGACCGGAACCGCAGTAAACCGGGTAAATGCTTCCGTCCTTAACACCTTTTCTGATTGCTTGCTTGATTTCGTCAAAGGTAAATTCCTCACCGTTAAAATATTTATTCATCAACGCATCGTCTGTCTCTGCGATTGCTTCCATAATCATATCCCGCAACGGTGCTACAATCTCGTCCATACCTTCGGGTACCGGAATATCCACACGGTCCTGACCTTCGTACCGTCTTGCGGTCATATCAATGATATCAACAAAGCCTTTGAATTCGGTTCCTTCCTTAATCGGATATACAAACGGGGTAACCGCCTTTCCGAATGCCGCTTTCATCTGTTCGAGTGTCTGCTGATAGTTTGCACGCTCATCGTCAATTTTGTTTACGAAGAATACAATCGGAACATTCTTCTGCTTTGCGTATTTAAACACCTGTTCTGTTCCTACCGAAACACCACTTCTTCCACTCAGGGTGATGAGTGCAGAGTCTGCCGCACGCAAGCCCTCCTTGACCTCACCGACAAAATCAAAGAATCCCGGTGTGTCAATCATGTTGTACTTCATGCCCTTCCATTCAATCGGGGCAATGGAAGCGGAAATCGAACATTTTCTCTTGATTTCCTCCGGGTCAAAGTCACAAACAGTCGTTCCGTCGGCAATGGTTCCGAGACGGTCTGTACATCCGCTATTGTAAAGCATTGCTTCAATAATTGATGTTTTACCTGCCTTTCCGTGACCCATAATCGCCACATTTCTGATCGCATCCATTGCATAATCCTGCATAATGTTTTCCTCCTTTTATGTATTTTTTTGTTTTTTTTGTTTTCCAAAAATAAGCATGATTTCAGCTTCATAAATAATATATACCCCTCTTTTTTCATTTTAGCCATAAAAAAGCCTCGTCAGAATACAAGAAACTGACGAGGTTTTTTTGTGTAAAATATATAAAAAATTATTTTTCTAACGCATGAATCTTATTGATTCTGTTCTGATGACGATCCCCTGCGAAGGTTTCATCCAAGTAAGTGTCTACAATCAGAAATGCCAGCTCACGCCCGGTCACCCGACCGCCTAAGCACAAAATATTTGCATCGTTGTGCTGACGGCACATTTTTGCACTGTAAACATCACAGCAGAGTGCCGCACGGATTCCGTGAATTTTATTTGCCGCAATCGAAATACCGATTCCGGTGCCGCAAATCAGAATACCCTTTTCATATTCACCTGCCGCAATCGGCTCCGCAACTGCCTTTGCAATGTCGGGATAGTCAACGCTATCCTCCGTATAAGTACCAAAATCCTTGTATGCAACACCTAATTCGTCTAAGTGCTTCATAATATGTTGCTTTAATTCAAATCCTCCGTGGTCACTTCCAATTGCTATCATGCTTTGTTCTCCTCTCCATTGACTTTTATTTGTTGTATGTTCTGTTCATTTTGCATTTTCAATTTTGCACTTTGCCTTTACCTTCCATTTCCTCCCGTTCCCGCTCTGCCTGCGGTTTCCGCAGATAAACCGGCAACAGTTCCAGGTAGGTAGTGGTTTTTCCGGCTTTTGCATATGCTTTTGCCGCCGCCGCAACTGCTCCTGCACGTTGCGCATTGGCACAAACCGGTGCAAATACCGCCAAATTTCCAAGCTTTTGCAAAATCAGTTCCCGATAAACCGGAACACCGTCCCCGACAAAATACACCTTTTCCCGGAATTCCTCCAGACAGTCTGCCAATGCAATCGCCCGGGGTGCAGTGACTTCGGTTAAGGTTTCCCCCTCCCAGCGATAAACGGCATTGTAGACCTGTTCTCTTCTTGCATCCATAATCGGTGCAATCAGTCCGTCCGCATAAGGAAGATTATACGCCATTGCTTCTAACGTGCTTACCCCGACCACCGGCTTATTGCAGGCGTGTGCAAGAGCTTTTACCGCCGCAACCCCAATCCGCAGTCCGGTAAAGGAGCCGGGGCCGTTAGAAACAGCAAACAAATCAATGTCGGAAATCTTCATTTCACTGCTTTGAAACAGGGTGTCAATCATCGGCATCAGTGTTTCGGAATGTGTTTTTTTATGGTTCAATATCATTTCCGCAGCCAGACGCTCACCGTCTGTGATTGCAACGGAGGCAACCGTTGCGGAAGTATCTACTGCTAAAATTTTCATTTCCTTTATGATTCCTTTTTCTCGATTTCAATTTCTCTGTAATTTTCGTCTACGTCATAGTTTTTCCGGATGGTGACATCGTAGCGTTCTTCAGGCAAAATGTCTGCAATCAGCTCCGCCCATTCTATGATACAGATGCCGTCGCCGTTGATATACTCCTCATAGCCGATTTCATACATCTCCTCCGGGTCTGCAATCCGGTAAACATCAAAGTGATAAAGCGGAGTCTCTGCCTCATAGCAATTAACAATCGTAAAAGTCGGACTGCTGATATAATCAGTGATGCCAAGTGCCTTTGCCAGTCCTTGCACAAATGCTGTTTTTCCGACACCCAAATCACCATTTAAGGTTACAACATCACCCGGCTGCAAGGTTTTTGCAAATTCTGCGGCAATTTCTGCCGTTTGCTCCGGACTCTGTGAAATATGAAGCATCTTTTCTCCTCCGTTTCCTTTCCTCAGAACAGACCGGTGATTACGCCGTCCTCATCAATATCAATCCGGTTTGCCGCAGGCTCCTTCGGAAGTCCCGGCATTACCATAATATCTCCGGTTTCTACCACGATAAATCCGGCACCGTTGGATACACGCACCTTGGAAACGGTGATTTCAAAGTCCTCCGGGCGTCCCAACAGGGCAGGATTATCCGAAAGCGAATACTGTGTTTTTGCCATACAAACCGGCTTTTTATCCAAGCCTAATTCTTCCAGCTGTTTTACCTGCTTTGCCGCCTTTGTGGTAAAGACTGCACCCTTGCCGCCATAAATTTCCCGGACAATGGTGTTGATTTTTTCCGGAATGCTTGCTTCTACATCGTAAATCGGTGCATATGCAGACGGTATGGTTTCAATTGCATGAAGAACCTTCTCTGCTAAATCCAGGCCGCCCTCGCCGCCTTTTGCAAATACCTCGGACAAAGAGCATTCTGCGCCGTACTCGGCACAGGCGTCCATTACAAGCTTTAATTCCTCATCCGAATCGGTATCGAAGCGGTTCATGGCAACAACAACCGGAACATTGTATTTCTGCATATTTTCGATATGCTTTTTGAGGTTTACAATCCCCTTTTTCAACGCCTCTACATTCGGGATTTTTAAATCAGCCTTTGCAACGCCACCATTATATTTTAATGCTCTGACCGTTGCAACAACAACCACCGCATCCGGCTTTAAGCCTGCAAAACGGCACTTGATATCCATAAACTTTTCAGCACCCAAATCCGCACCGAAGCCGGCTTCTGTAATGACATAATCTGCCATTTTCAAAGCAAGCTTGGTTGCAATCACGCTATTACAGCCATGTGCAATATTTGCAAACGGGCCGCCATGAATAAAACAAGGTGTATTTGCTAAGGTCTGCACAAGATTCGGCTTGATGGCATCCTTCATCAGAACGGTCATTGCACCCTCTGCTTTCAAATCCCTTGCAGTTACCGGCTGACCGCTCCGATTATAAGCCACAATAATATCACCCAGGCGTTTTTTCAAATCATTCAAATCAGATGCTAAGCACAAAATCGCCATAATCTCCGATGCAACGGTAATCATAAAGCCGTCCTCACGCGGGATTCCGTTGATTTTACCGCCCAAGGAAACGACAACATTCCGGAGTGCCCGGTCGTTCATATCCAGAACCCGTTTCCAGACAATATTGGTTACGTCAATATCCAACTGATTTCCTTGATGGATATGATTATCAATCATCGCTGACAACAGATTATTTGCCGCCGTGATTGCGTGCATATCACCGGTAAAGTGCAGGTTAATATCCTCCATCGGCACAACCTGGCTATAGCCGCCGCCAGCCGCACCGCCCTTGACACCCATAACCGGTCCTAAGGACGGTTCCCGGAGTGCCAGAAGACATTTTTTTCCCAGAAGGCTCATTGCATCACCCAGTCCGACGGTAGTAGTGGTTTTTCCCTCCCCTGCCGGAGTCGGGTTGATTGCGGTTACTAAAATCAGCTTTCCGTCCGGGTTGGATTTGGTACGGTTAATTAATTCCTGCGACATTTTCGCCTTATATTTTCCGTAAAATTCCAGCTCATCCTCTAAAATTCCCAGCTTTGCCGCCACCTCTTTGATTGGCAGCATTTTGGCGCTTTGCGCAATTTCGATATCAGTTAACATAGCAAAAACACTTCCTTTCTTCATGCAAAAAGGCTATACCGGAATTCTCCGTCCCTGCGGGCGGTTCTCCTGCACAGCCTCCTTTTTTATGTATGATTATTTATTGTTAAAATAAAGCTTATCTTCCTGAACTTTTTTCAAAAGCATATCCAGACGACGCTCTACATCGCTCATGATGTCGTTTACATACTGATCAAATTCTGACTTCATTTCTGCAGTTCTTGCTTCTGCATCATTTACCATTGCATTTGCCTGCTCATATGCCTGGCGGGTGATTTCACTCTCGTCAATCATACGAACCATTTCTTCCTCTGCAGACTTAATCATGCCCTCAGCCTTGCTTTCTGCTTCGGTCAGGATTCTTTGTCTTTCGCCCTTAACCCACTTTGCTTCCTTGACTTCATCCGGGAATACCAGACGCATTTCCTGAACATAGTCCATGATTTCGTCCTTGTCGATGAGGATTTTACCGCTTAAGGGTACCACCGGTGCCTTTTCGATTGTTTCCTCCATCATGTTGATGATTTCCATAATATCCATTGCCACATTCTCCTATCTTTTTATTGATATTTTTCCTCAATCAAACGGATAATGGAATGCGGGACAAGCCCTTCCAGTTCTCCGTGATATTTTGCGACTCCCTTTACCATACTGGAGCTGATGTAAGAATACTTGGTATCCGTCATTAAAAACATCGTTTCAAACTCGGGATTCAATGCCTTATTCAGAAGTGCCATCTGAAGCTCATACTCAAAGTCTGCTACCGTCCGTAAGCCCTTTACGATGACCGACGCATGATTCTGCTTTGCAAAGTCAACCAAAAGACCGCTGAAGGTATCGCAGGAGACATTGTCAAATTCTGTGATGACCTGCTCTATCATTGACCGCCTTTCCTCAACCGAAAAAACCGGCTTTTTATCAATGTTATCTAAAACGCCGACAATGACACGGTCGTAAAGCTTTGCCGAGCGACGGATGATATCCAGATGCCCGTTTGTAATCGGGTCAAAGCTTCCGGGATAAACTGCTATTCTCAAATTGCCGCCCCCTTTTTGTCAGTTCCTTTGATAAACTGTGACATAGCTCCTGCCGTAACGCTTTTGCCGTAGGATGGTAAGCCCCGCAATCTCCCCATGCTCATCGGAAAAATCACTTTCCAATACGATGATGCCCTCGGGATAAAGAAGGTTTTTCTCTACCAGCTTGTCCATAATCGGACGGATAAACCCACGGTTATACGGCGGATCTAAAAACACAAGATGAAACTGACCGGGAGTGTTTTCCAAAAAATGCTCTGCCGACTGATTCAGTACCCGGATGGTCTCCTCCTGATGCACCAGAGCAATGTTTTTGCGGATAATCTCAATCGACTTTGGGTCGATATCTACACAAACTGCCGATTCTGCACCACGGCTGATTGCCTCTAAAGAAAGCGCCCCGCTTCCGCCAAACAAATCCAGTACCCGGCTTCCCGGAACAAACTCCTGAATCAGATTGAACATGGATTCCTTGACACGGTCAGTTGTCGGGCGTACCGAATCTCCTTCAAAGGATAACAGCTTCCGTCCCCGAAACTTTCCGGAAATGATTCTCACAATACAGTCCCTCCCATGTTATACATCTATATTGTATCTCAAAACAAAGAAAAGGTCAACACAAAATCGTAATTTTTTTATAAAAATTCAAACTTTTTTCAAAAAATGTATAAAATTCTGTCAAAAATATGTCAATATTTGGAACATCTGTATTTAATTATCAATCAAAGCCTTTTGGAACATCGTCTCGATTTTCTCCTCCACCCGTTCCTGCTCTGCTTCCTTTTTGGGAAGCTCGCCCCGATACCATGCTCCGGCGGCATTCTGTGCACGCTTTAAGATTTCCATATCCTCGAACAGATTCGCCACCCGAAGCTCCGGCAAGCCATGCTGACGGGTTCCGAAAAAGTCGCCCGGGCCTCTTAGCTTCAAATCCTGCTCCGAGATATAAAAGCCGTCATTGGAGGCACACATGGTTTTCATCCGCTTTTCGGTGATTTCCTGCGTGCCGTGCTTTATCAGGATGCAATATGCCTGCTCCGTACCTCTACCGACTCTTCCCCGGAGCTGATGCAGTTGGGAAAGCCCGAACCGCTCGGCATTTTCAATAATCATCAGATTACTGTTGGGGACATTCACACCAACCTCTATTACGGTCGTGGAAACTAAAATATCCATCTCACCTTTGGCAAAGGCTGTCATGATTTCATCCTTTTCCTTTGCCTTCATCCTGCCATGCACCAAGCCGACACGAAAATCCGGGAACCGGCTTGCCAACTCGTCCCGACGGGTTTGAGCATTGGACAAATCGCTTTTTTCGGTCTCCTCAATCAGCGGACAGACCACATAGGCTTGCGTACCGGATTTGACATTTTTTTCGATGAATGCATAAAGCCTCTGACGCATATTTTCCCCGACGGCATAGGTTGCAACCGGTTTTCTGCCCGGCGGTAATTCATCAATGATAGAAACATCCAAATCACCGTAGAGAATCAATGCAAGGGTTCTGGGAATCGGGGTTGCCGACATAACCAGAAAATGCGGATGCTCGCCTTTTTCTGAAAGCATAGCACGTTGTTTGACCCCGAACCGGTGTTGTTCATCCGCAATGACCAGACCAAGCTTAGAAAATTCCACTGCCTTCTGAATCACAGCATGGGTTCCGACCACCAAATCATAAGCACCGCTTCGGATTTGCTCATAAAGCTGTTTTTTGCCCTTTGTGCTTCCGGTCAGCAGACAAATCCGAAATGAGGTGTCTTTAAAAAACTCCAAAAAGGTTTCGTAATGCTGATTGGCTAAAATCTCGGTCGGTGCCATGATAACCGACTGTTCACCGTTTTTCGCCGCAACGTACATTGCCGCTGCTGCAACTGCAGTTTTACCCGAGCCGACATCTCCCTGCACCAGACGGTTCATCGGAACGCCTTTTTCAAAGTCCTCCATAATTTCTGCAATCACTCGCCGTTGTGCACCGGTGAGTGCAAACGGAAGCATCCCAATCCACTCCGAAACACAAGCCGTATCCCGATAGGCAGATTTTTGATATTTTTTTACCTGTCCCCGTTTTTCTAACAATGCAAGCTGAAGCAAGAAAAGCTCCTCAAATGCAAACCGTTCTCTTGCAATCAACTGTGCATCGGCATCATGCGGATAGTGCATCTGCTCCATTGCATAGCCGATTTCCGCCAGATGATATGCCTTTCTGACCGAATGCGGAATCCAGTCCGTTATCCGGTAAGCATCCAATGCTTTCCGGGTTAAGCCTTGCAAAAAGTTCTGTGTCAGATTTGCCCAAAGCGGGTAAATCGGCATAATTCTGCCGGTCTGACGTTGTTTTCCCGGAGTTTCAAAAATCGGGTTGAGCATTTCACGGGTTCTGCCAACCCGCTTTACTACGCCATAGAACACATAGACCTCACCGCTTTTAAATCTGCCCTTCATGAACCGGTTATTGTACCAGACAATTTTCATCACGCCGCTATCGTCGGTGACCTCCATTGAATAGATTGCCATATTCTTCCGGATGCGTGCTTCCTTTACAGGCGAAAAAACGGTAGCTTTGATGCATACCGTTTCTCCATCTTCACACAACGCAATTTCCTTTTCCTGCGTTCTGTCTTCATATGCTCTTGGAAAATAATAGAGTAAGTCCTCTATGGTGGAAATCTGCTTGTTTTCCAACAGTTTTCCACGCACCTCGCCGACACCGTCTAAGCTACGGACACTCTGTGACAACTTCTTTTCCACAACATTCTCCCTATTCTACCGATAAAATATAGTAATAAAGCGGCTGACCGCCATACTGTACGGTAATCTCCAGCTCGGGATATTCCTCTTCCAACTGCTCACCCAAAGCTTCTGCAGTTTCCTTGGAAACATCCTGCCCATAATAAACCGTTAAAAATTCGCTGTCCTCATCGCACATTCCTGTAACCAATTCCTTTAAAACAGATTCCGGTTCCTTTCCGGTCTGTACGATTTTGCCCTTGCAAATTCCCAAAATATCACCCTCGGAAATGACAGTTCCATCCACCTCGGTATCACGGACAGCATAGGTAATTTGTCCGACTGTAATCCCCTCAATGGCACGAAGCATTGCCTTTTCATTATCCGCCGGTGTTTTTTGTCCCTTGTAGGCAAGCATTGCACCAACACATTCCGGCAAGGAACGAGTCGGAATCACAATGATTTCATCCTCGCAAAGCTCCTTTGCCTGATTTGCCGCTAAGATAATATTCTTATTATTCGGGAACACAAACACAGTCTTTGCATTGACCTGGGCAACTGCCTTTAAAATATCCTCGGTACTCGGATTCATGGTCTGACCCCCCTCAATGATGCGATTCACACCCAGCTCCTTTAAAATACCGCTGATACCGTCTCCGGCACAAACTGCCACAAATGCAATTTCCTGTTTTTCCTTCGGAATTGCTTTTTCTTCTTCCTTATCAATCAGATTCTGGTGCTGATGCTTCATATTATCAATCTTAATGTTAATCATCGCACCTAACTGTACCGCCTTTTCCAGTACATAGCCCGGATGGTTGGTGTGGATATGCACCTTGACAATGTCATCATCGTCAATGACAAGCATACTGTCGCCCTTCTCGGCAATTGCTTCACGGAATGCAAGCACATTGACGTTCGGGTTCTTCTTTTCGATAATGAACTCGGTGCAGTACATAAAGCGGATATTAGCAACCTCTGCGGCGGTCTGTGCTTCTGCGTTGACCGGTTCAGTTTCCTGCTCGCTCTTTTCGATTTCCTTCTGGTTTTGCAGATAGTACAGGGCACCCTCTAAGAAGAACAGCCAGCCCTGACCGCCCGCATCCACAACCCCTGCTTTTTTCAAAGCCGGGAGCATTTCCGGCGTTTTTGCAAGTACCTTTGCACCGTGCTTTAGCGCTTTTTCCAGCACAACCTGAACATCCGACTCTTCCTCACTCTTTAAAACTGCACGTTGTGCAATCTCACGGGCAACCGTTAAAATGGTACCCTCAGTCGGGTTCATAACCGCTTTATATGCAGCATCCGAGCCTTTTTTCAAAGCATCTGCAAGCTCTTTTGCATCAATTTCTGTTTTGCCTTTTACACTTTTTGCAATGCCACGGAAGAACTGGGATAAAATAACACCGGAGTTTCCTCTTGCGCCACGCAAGGTTGCATAGGAAAGCGTATCTGCCACCTTGGAAACCGACGGAGAAATCAATTCCGCAACCGCCTTTGCCATTGCACAGACCGTCATGGACATATTGGTACCGGTATCACCATCGGGTACCGGGAACACATTTAGCTCATCCACCGTCTGCCGTTTATTATATAGATTATTTGCACCTGATATCATCATATGTGCAAGTAATTTTCCATCAATCCTGTTAATTTTAATCTCCTCCTAACAGCGGTCACACTCTGACCGATTCCACCTGCACATTGATTTTATTGACCTTAAGCCCGGTCTGATGCTCTAACTTATAACGGACATTATTGATAATACTGTCACAGATTGCGTGAATGTTCACACCGTATTCCACAACAATACTCATATCAATCACGATGCCGTTATCCTGCGTATCTATTCTAATTCCCTTTGCCATATTCTCTTTTTTCAGAAGCTGAACAATATCATCCTTTTTTCCCTTTGCAGCCATGCCGACAACGCCGTAGCACTTGGTTGCTACTGCTCCTGCAATCGACGCAATGACATTGTTATCCACAAAAATCTCGCCTAAATCACTGTTGATTTTTATTGCCATCGTATCATCATCCTTTCTTGCATATATTCTTATTTTACTATATTTTATCCGTTTCGTCTATAGTTATTTTGAATTTTTTCAAAAATTTATTTTTTCTTTTGCATCGTCCGCACAAAAAAGAGCATCAGCAAAAAGAAAATCAGATTATATCCGACAAAGATTTCTGCCGCAATTTCCTGAATCAGAACTCCGCAGATGACCGGAATCACCATGATTCCGACATATGCCGCACCCATCTGTACTCCCATAACCGATTGCGAGGTTTCCTCTCCGAAGATTTTCGGGGTTAGATGAATCAGATTCGGAAAAACCGGACCGTTTCCCAACCCAATCAGAAAAAGTCCGACACCCGAAACCGCCGCCGGAGCGGGCAGAAGTAGCAATAAAAAAGCAACCACCATCACCAATTCCCCTAACCGAATCAGTCCCCAGGAGGAGATTTTTGCAGATAATACCCCCGACAAAAACCGTCCCAACGCCATGCCGATATAGAAGAACATAATCACCCATGCGGCAGTATCTGCCGAAAGCCCCTTCGCCTGCACCAAAAAGGTACTGCCCCAGATGCCGCAGGTACATTCCACACCACAGGAGGTCAAAAAAATCATAACCATATTCCAGAGCTTTGGAAGTCGTACCACTTGGGTAAGAGAAAGCGGATTTTTTGTCTCCTCCTCACCAACTGCCTCGGGATGTGCCTTGCTCCAGATGGGCAGGGACAAAAATGCAATGAGGACAATTGCCGTCTGTACATATGCCGCCATGCGATAGCCAGCCTGCCAGCTTGTGTGTGCAAGAGCCACCGACATCAGGTAAGGACTCAACGAAACGCCGATTCCGTAAAAGCAATGCAGAAAATTCATATGAGATGCCTGATAATGGAGTGCGACATAATTATTAAGTGCCGAATCAATTGCACCGGCACCAAGTCCCAACGGAATCCCGAACAGACAAAACCAAAGCACATGGTCCGAGCAGGAAAATCCAAATAACCCCACTGCTGTCATCAGGGTACTGACTGCCGCCACCTTCGGGGTTCCGAACCGACGGATAACCTTTGCAGAGCTTACACTTGCAAAAACGGTGCAGGCGGTGATGAAGGTTGTGATGATGTTTGCGGTAGAAACCGGCACGCCCAATTCGGGATACATTGCCGGCCATGCCGCTCCGAACAAAGAATCCGGGATTCCCAATCCGATGAATGCAATATAAATAACTACCAGTAACAAAGTTGCCATAATTCCTCCAAAGTTTATAGGGATGTTAAAACTGTCCAGAACGCAAAAAGTCGATAATCATACATCAAAGCAAGAGGCTATTGTGTTAAACACCTATTGTGTATAAAAATTCGTTTTCTTGTAGGGGGCGATGCCCACATCGCCCCGCAATTCGGGCGGATGTAAGCATCCGCCCTACAATTTTGAATAGCTTATACACAAAATATTTAACGCAACAGCCCTCTTATCCTTATTGCTCTACCCCTAAGGTTATAATTTCATACGGCTTTACTATGACCGTCCAGCCGTCCTTTGATTCCTTTAATTCTTCCAGCTTTTGTTCCAACACATTGCTGCGATAAAGATTGGAAATCCAAGCCGATTTTTTCACAAACAAGGTTTGTTCCTTCCCCGAATAGTTCACCCAACGCAGGATAAGGTTATTTCCACCCTGTGCCTTTTTGAATGCAGTCATACGAAGCTCCTCACCCGTCCAGACAAGCTGACCGTTTTGGTAAGCTCCGTCCGACTCCGACAGAAGCTGTACCGATTGCATCGGATACTGGTATGCCGCCATTTCAGAAAAAGCCTCATCCTCATTCCCAAAGGGCATGATTTCATATTCTAACGAGAAATCCCGTAAGCATTGCGAAAGCTTAGTCGGGAACACGCCCCAGTCGCCCAGCTCTCCGGTTGCACGCAGGATGGTCAGGGCAAGGGTTCTGTCCTTCAACACTTCATATTCGTATAAACCGATATTCGCAACTGCCAAGCCGGATTGCTCATCCGACAGCATCACAAAGCCTTGCTGATGCTCGCAACCGCTCGGATAGGTCCATGTGGGTTTATGCTCGTTGTTCCGTTGTGCAGCTTCAAACACCGATTCCACCTTATGTACATCGGTTTTTATTCCGGTCGGAATCAGCACACGCAAGCGGTGATCCTTTGCCGGATTGGTAAACGCCGTTCTGACCTTTAACGCCTTGGCATTCTTTTCTAAAGAAACATAGGTCTCAAGCTTGAGTTCAACCAGTTCTTTCCCACGTTTTGCCTGACGGTGTCTTAATCCCATCATCACAGAACGTTCCTCCGAAAGCTTTGCATCTGCCTCGGCAGGAATCTGCATCCTGGTCGTAATTTTATATTCTGCACAGAATTCCTCGTCACGAATCAGTTCAATTTCTGCAGGCGTATTGCCGGATAAAATCGGCATATCCCCCGGTACCGGCGCAAAGATATATTCGTTTCCGTTATCTCCGACATCCTCATAGCGGAGCAGATCGTAGAAGATACGGTCGTTCTTTTTATCCAGAAGTGTTACCGTTCCGTCCGGGTTGATTTGTGCCCGGAGCAGTTCGTTTTCCATGCAATGCTTGCCGGTTATCAGCGATGCCTTTTCTTTCACCTTTTCCACCCTTCTGATTCCATAGACTGCATAGCCCATTGCCGGAACATCGCACGCCTCAAAGCTGACCATAACCTGCTTTGCAAGATAGGGCTGTCTGAATTTATCCTTGGGCAGGTCATAGCCAAACCGAGGCTCTGCCTTCGTAACACTGCAGGCAATCACCTTACCCGATGCATCCACCAATTCATAAGATTCCTCCGGCAGACTCTTAATATCCTGTACATGCTTCATAAAATCGCCATAGCCATAATGACGTTCCACATCTACATTGACACAAACAGTGTCAGTCTGCGGTTTTCCAAAGGGATTGAACACCGCAAACACGGCATCACAATCATCAAAGCCGGTACGGTCAATTTTCTTTGCAAGATAGGAAAGGGTTTCCTCCACAATCCGCTCCGCTGCCTGACGGCTTTTTTGAAAACGCATCCGCACCTCGTCATTGACCTCGTCACAGCTGCAACTGCAGATACTGTCATGCGGATGATTCTTCATCAGAGTTTTCCATGCATACAAGAGCATATCATGCGGATATTCCATGCCATATTGTGCCGCAACACAAGCCAACGGCTCGGCAATATTTTCTAACAGCTGTTCCCCTTTTCGGTTTGCAACCTTCAAATCCACCATGGTGGAGCAGGTATTGACCAGGGTTGTCCAGCCGTCGGTGTCCTGGCTGATTAACTCACCCTTTACCACGGTAAAGCTCTCATCCATTTTAGGCAGTAACGCATCCATATATGTTTCAAAACCCGAATGGATAAAGTGATAGTCCGGATATTTTTCCTCGGCATTTTTGATTGCCTCGGTGATATCACATTGTACCGGCTGATGGTCACAGCCGTTCATCATCAGAAGCTCATCCGTTCCGGCATACTTTTCAACTGCCGCAAGCTTCGGAAGCCAATAATCCTCATTAGCATCCACCGGAACCTCCCAACCATTATTGTACCAGTTTGCAAAGAGAATTGCCGGGAGTCGGCTTCCGTCGGGAGATTCCCAGAACATTTCGGAAAACTGCGACTCATAACCGCCGTCCGAAACTGTATTGTTCTCCCCGGTTGGCTTTACACCGCGTCCGAATACAATCGCACGCATTCCTGCCTGCTTCATAATCTGGGGCATCTGTCCGGCATTACCGAAGGAGTCCGGAAAATATCCTGCATGGCACACCTTGCCATATTCCTCTGCAATCTGCATACCGGTTAAAAGATTACGGATATTTGCCTCACTGCTGGTTAAGAACTCATCCTGCAGAACGTACCACGGGCCGATTGCAAATTTTCCTTCCTGCACATATTGTCTGAGTTTTTCTTTGCTTTGCGGTTTGATTTCCAGATAGTCCTCCAAAAGTGCGGTGTGACCGTCTAAATGAAATCCACGAAAATCCAGGTCTGTCTCAAACAGCTTCATGCAGGTGTCAATTAACTCTATCAAATGGAAACGGTGGTATTCAAAGGGCATATACCACTCTCTATCCCAATGTGAATGCGAAATAATATGTACATTTTTCTTCATTTTTACAACCTCCTTTTCCATGAGAATATTATATCCAAGACAACATCAAAAGTCAAGATGAGAGGTGTCTATTTTTTGTAGACTTTCCGAGCAAAAATGCTCTATTCATTCAAAAAAGTTGAGATTGCCTGATTCGCAATCTCAACTTTTTTTCAAATAATTCTTTTTTCCAGATAATCCAAAGACAATTTTACCATTTCATCGCCCAGCACACGGTTTGCACCCTCTGCACTTTTTGTAAACCAATGCTTGATATCATCAAGCCGTTCCAGCTTGACCGCCTCCGGATAGAGGGACATTAAAATGGAGCATTCAAATTTCCCGGCATGGTCATATCCCGTCGCATTCTGAACCTCCTTGCTCATGGTCGGAATGACCTGAATCCAGGAAAACGGATTCTCTTCATTTTCCAGATTTTCATAGTAATCACAGTAGCTTTCGCTTCCCCACCAGCCTTGTCCTTTTGTTTTTTCCAGATACTTCATGGTCGCCCGTTTTGCCGCCTTCATATAAGAAAGTGTCATCGGCATCAGCGATTCCTGCTCAAACTGGTGATGAATCACCACATAGATGTTACGAAGTCCTGAAGAAAGCATACTCATAAATACATAGTAAAGGTATTCTTCAAACGCATTTTCCTCAACGTGAACCGTTCCGCTCTTTTCATCAGCCACCGCATAGCTTGCAGGACTGTAGCTGATTGGCGGTGCAATAATGATATCCTTTTTTTCGGAAAGCTTTTCCACCAGACCTTGTGCAATCAGCGTATCACATCCATAGGCACAATGCGGTCCGTGATATTCCACCGTTCCGCCGACAATGACAACCGGTGTATGCTTTTCTTTTGCCGCTTCGATTTCCCGCGGAAAGCATAAATCCAGATACATCCTAATTCCTCCTTATTCGGCATATCCCAACGTGGTGTAATATGCAAGGTTGGTCTGGCGGTTATCCAGACGACCGTACTGCACCACAATATTCCCGTCTGCCTCTAATTTCATTGCATACTGTGTGTCATAAGGGACACAAAATCCGCACATATCCTCGGTATTGTTCATCCTGAAGCAACGGACTCTCTTTTTCTCTACCAGCCAGGAAATATCCTCATAGCAATCCCGGTCTGCAAAGTAAAGTGTCACCTTGATATTCACATCTTTATCATTGTCATTGACAACAATCACCGATTCATGACCTTTTAAGATTCCTTCTCCTGCTTCGGGAAGCTCACAGTCGGGAATCAGCCATGTTCTTTTTCCGATTCCATCCTTACACATCAATTTCAATAATTCCTTTCTTGAGATAATCTGTCATAGAACGGCATCCGTCCTTGGTTACGACAATCCCCTTTTCCCATCTGGTTCCGAAGGTCGGGCCGGAGATAAAGGTGTCAACCTGGAAGGTCATATTTTCTTCCAGCAGATAATCACTGGTGGTTTCCATCCACGGAGCTTCTACCTCAATCATACCGGTTCCGTGACACGGTCCGTATACAAACCGCTCCTTCATGCCGTTATCCTCATAGAGCTTGTAAAAGCCCTTTGCAATGTCACTTGCCATTACACCTGCTTTAATCTGGTCTAAGGTCCAATTGTGTGCATCCAGACAGAACTGAACAATCTCACGGCGTTCGCCTTCTAATTTACCCATGACAACCGGCAGACCGATGGACGGAGAATAACCGTCAATCTTTGCGGAAAGATTCAACTGTACAATATCGCCCTTGCCAATGGTTCTGTATCGGGAGCGGCTGATTGCATGGCGGGTGGATTCTTCGCTGAACACATACATCGGCAGACCCTCATATTCTGCACCCTCCTCATAGATTACCTTCTGTGCAACACCAACCATCTGTAACTCGGTTACACCCGGCTTCAACTGACGGATTACCTCATCGGTAGCCAATTCAATGATACGGAAGCCTTCCTGAATGCAGGCAAGCTCATTTTCACTCTTGATTTTACGCAGGTTCACCATGATATCATTACAACGGATAATTTCTGCCTTCGGGAAGCTATCCTTCAGGCCCTCATAAATCGGCAGGGTACACTCAACATAGCTGCCCAGACCGATCTTTAAATGCTCTCCGGTAACACCAATGCTCTTAAACACATCTAGAAAAGTGTCTGCATGCAGCTCCGGATAGGACGGGTCTGCGGATTCTCTGAATTCCTTTAATACAAACACCTTGTCCAGCTTTCCGAAATCTCTTCCGAATACTGCGGATTCCGGGCCTACCAGCAAAGCCGCATCTCCGTTTGCGGAAATTGCAACACCTGCTCGTTCAAACAACGGCCAGAAACCGCTGAAATATCTTGCGTTTGCATAGTCTGATTCGGTGCTTGCAACCACCATAACGTCCAAGCCCTTTTCTCTGAGCATTACTGCTGCACGCTTGATTCTTTCTGCGTACTCATAATCCGGAATACAAATTCTGTTTCCCATAATCGTTCCCTCCAAAAATTTATTTTGTAATTTTATTATATCGGATTCCGGTTTATTTGTATTTGAAAAATATTAAACAATTTTTGCACAATCGTAAACGTGCGTTCTTTTCTGCCATTTTATTGACAAAGATACTCCGTTATGCTATAATATCATAAAATTCAACTGATTTTATTTTGTGCAAAAGGAAGCGAAATTATGGAATTCAAATTGCAGGAATTTTCTGCGCCGCTATCGGTGTCCCGGCTTGCAAATATTCATTATTTTGAGTTTACCGGACAATATCATACCTTTGATGATGCACACGCATTCTGCGAGCTTTTGTATGTAGATAACGGCTCGGTTCATGTGCGTGCCGAGAATTATTCCGGTGTATTGAGAAACAATCAGCTTCTCATTCACCGTCCGAACGAAAAGCATTCCCTCTACTGTGATGAAAATATCTGTCCGAATGTGATTATTATTGGCTTTGAATGCCATTGTGATGCTTTGGATTTATTTGCGCACACACCGATTACTCTGCAGGCAAGCCACAAAAAAATGCTTTCTGAAATCATGAAGGAGGGCATGAGGGTCTATGCGCCTCCCTACGACATCCCGAACACGCCGGAAATGAAAAAGCGGGAAAGCTACCCCTTTGGTGCTGACCAGATGTTAAAAATCAATCTGGAAGCCTTCCTGATTACCTTAATTCGTGACTTTCACCAAGCACAGTCTCCATCACAAAAGAACACGCCGGCAGACAGTCAGCTTTTCGGCATTGCGAGCTATATCGGGGAGCATTATATGGAAAACATCACCCTGGATAACATCTGCTTTTTATTTGGGACGAATAAGACCTCGCTCTGCCGGAGCTTTAA
>SVJN01000146.1 GCA_015068965.1 Oscillospiraceae bacterium | reverse complement strand
TGTTTCCTTCTACCTTACTGCTTGCATAGAAGTTCCCCTCTCCGATTGTTGCCGCAGCAGTAGCCGCCGGAACAGTACCGAAGGTCGCCGCTGAGCAAAGAGATTTTCCTGCCGCATCAAAAATCATGACCTTCATATAAGAATTTTCTGCATTTTCAATATTGAGTACAAAGGAGGTGCCACCGTTTGCAGACATTTCGCAATCTGAATGTTGGATATCTGCCAGGGTTTCCTTTCCGTCTACCGTTTCAAACCGAGCCGCAACCACGGTAATATTTCCCTCGGGGGCAGTTGCTGAAAAACCAACCGAAAGATTGACCTCGCCATCCTGCCAATCTGCCGGACCATCTGCCGTACTCAACCCGATTCCGGAAATCGCACTGCTTGTTGCAATCTTGTACGGATCTGCCGAGGAACCACTTCCTGCAACAATCTCCATACCTGACCGGATATAGAAGCAGGGACGAATACCAAAAACAGTTTTCATGTCAGCAACCGAAATACTGTTGTGCGGATACCATTGACGTGGTTTTGTTGCATCATGACCGTCTCTTACCCAGAGATGCAGTGTACCACTCGGTACCGTTTCTCCGCCGGCAGAAACAAGAGCTGTATCTGCCTGAGCCATATTGGTAGAAAGCTCCATTCTATAAAGATACATATCCTCAATCGACGGAATGAATACAGAATCGGTTGTCATCACATATGCCGCCGTATCCCATGCTCCGCTTTCCTTCGGAACAGTATAACAAGCCGGCCATTTATCATTCCATCCGATATTTCCGGTTCCGCCATCCGGGTTGTTATTCAGATGAATCAGCGTCTTATGTGTTTCCGGCACAATCAGTTGACGTTCTGCGTCGGTAAGATGTGCCAAAAAGCCTTTTTGTTCTGCATAAGCAGGCATATTGTCTGCCTGATAGGTTACCTTTTCTGCCGCACTGTTGAGCCAGGTGCGGAGGGTGGAAATTCTCCAATCCGCTCCACCCGAAACATTCCATTCCTTGAAGGAAATAATCTTTTCAGAATAGAGAAACAGCTCCTCTGTGCCGTCTCCGTCTACATCACGGGTTCCGCCGATTTTATAGTTGACGGGATTTCCATAATATTCTCCGAACTGTACAATTTTTCCTGTCATCTCTGCATCAAGCATCTCGGCGCTTGCTGCAACCGGTACAAGCAGGGTTGTGCAGGCAATTGCCGCAGATAAAATCAAGGACGTGATTTTTTGTTTTTTCATGTCGTTCCTCCCTCTTATTTCTGAATCGAATCAAGCTTTATCACAAACTGATTGATGGAATACGGTGTTGCTTCAAATTCAATTGCATTTTGTTCAGAATTTTCTGCATTGCCTTGTACTTCCATGGTGGTTTCGTAGTTTTCATACTCAACCTCTAATACTGCACGCAGATAATCACTTCTCATAACCTGATGGTTGACAGTCTGTGCAGAAACCTTGATATTCGGCAGCGCAATCTTAACCGGAATAGATTCATCAAAACGATTTACAATGGTAAATCTTACCTCATTGTTTTCCTCATCCACACTTGCATAGCCGGAAATTCTACGTTCAACATTGGTTTGAGAATTGGTAAGTACCCGCTCACCGCAATGTCTTCCCAACAGCTCAAAGGCTTTGGATTGCGGATTATAATAATACGAGTCTTCAAACTTATACAAATCCGGCAAATCATCCGGATGAACCGTATAGGTTACATTCTGATTCCAACGCATATAACGGTTACCCGGGTCCATGCTGACATCATAAATAACCGAGCCGAACCACGGAGACTCTAAGTCGTGCATAACATTTACACCAATAAATCCGGAATCAAATACCAACTCACCCCAATTATGCGCTGTATTCAAGGCTTGTGCAAAGGTGTGCATCAGAGAGTTCGGATCCCATCCCTGAAAACGCCAGGTCATGGTTTCTGTATCTGCTCGCAACGGCCGTCCCTCCGCCAGATATTCCCTCATTGCCTCTTTGGAAAAGTTTCTGACAAAATTCTGCTCATTCATCATTCCAAGTGCAGTTGCGTTGGTTGTTTCGCCGTTAGGCGGAGATGTCCATTTTCCAAACGGATAATGTGTTGCAACGGCATCAATCAGTACATAATCCTCCGGTGCCAACAACGCCTTGTAATTAAAGCCTGCAGGAGCCATGATGTAGGAGCCGGGGAAATATTTCTCAATGATGCGAACATATCCGGTCACCGCTTTACAGAAATCCTGCGCCAACGGATTGGCAGGGTCGCTCGCCGGAATCGAGTACCAGTTTTTGTATTCATCCTCATTTCCGATTTCCCAATAATGGATTTCATATCCACGATCTGCAATTTCCTTTACATTTTTTTCAAATGCCGCAATTGCCTCGTCAATCCGGTTGTGATCATACAATTCATCCGATGTAATCAAGCCTGCATCGGTTGGCTTAACAATAAAGCACGGATATGCCTGACGAACCTCTCCTGCTTCATCCACAAAGAAGCTTGGATTCATCTGGAAAATCGGGTCGATATCATATTCCTTGCAGAAATCAAGCCAATTCCAGAAATCCACATACCACGCATTATTATAATCATCACTGTTATAAAGACCGTTCCACGGCATTCCAAACCGTTTGCACTTCTGGTCATACTGAATGGCGTATTCTTCGCCTTCGATAAAATACTGATGTGCCGGCAGACCGCCCGGGAAACGCATTGCTCTTGCACCTGCTTTGGTCATCGCCTCTCCGAACTCCTTCTTTTTGGAACGCGGGTCACTCTCCGGAAGGGTTCCGTAATAAATTCCGGCATAATGGAAGGGCGTGTTGTATGCAAATGCACCCTTTCCCAACACGTGTTCATTCTCATTAAAGGTAAAGGTAAAGTCACCGTTTTTGCTGACTGTTGGCGGATTTTCATACTCGCCGTCTAAGACCGGAGAGCTTCTGTCCTGCTTATCACAAATCTTTTTCCATGCCCCCTCCGGGATTCGTCCTGCATTGTAGAGGTAATCCACGAAATAGATTTGAGTATCCTTTAAAGGTACATGAAAGGCTTCATAAATTGCATTGCACATATCCTTATTGGTAAAGGTTTCTTCGTAAACCATATCGCCGATACCTAATTTGTAGCAAAGCGATTGCAGCTCATCCCAGGAAAAATCCTTACCGCATTCATATCCCAAAAGATTTAATAAAAGCTTGTAGCAAGCACGCGCCGTAAGCGGTTCATATGGCAGGAAATTGTTGTTGCCATCTCCATCAAAGCCATATTCCTTATACGCATAAATATAGGAAAGTAAATTATAATTCTCTGCATCTGCATCCGCAAAATTAAAGGTTCCGTGATAGGAAAGTGCATCCTCATAAACACCCTTTAACCGCAAAATCGACTTTGCCATATCCAGTCTGGTCGGTGTTCCTTGCATATATTCCTCAGACGGTTCACCATCTACAATGCCCATATCGCAAAGAATTTCAACATTGGATTTTAATTGGGTTGCAATAATTTCATTTGTAGGACGTCCATCCTCGCAAGGACTTCCGTGAATCCACATTTCAACCCAGCCACCCCAGGTTGCACCGGAGCCGGAGATATATCCGCTTTCCATCTTCATCATCAGATGGGTAACACGCTTGAAGATATCCCCCTCTAACAGAATTTCCTGCTCCTCACCGGTCTGCTTTGCAGTATGAATCACACCGTCGGTAATTGGTTCGGGATTGACAAGCTTATCCCGATAAATGTTATCCTCGTTATAAACCTTGAACATAATTTCCTTCGGAAGTGCCCAGTCTCCATTGACGGAATTCCGAAAACCGATTTTTGTCACATCGGTCGGCTTTGCAAACTCGAAAATAATATATCCGGTTGCCATATTTCCTAAACCGCCTACTGTCGCGCTGTTATGGTCAAAAGCACGGGCAATTGCATACTGCCAGTCTCCGACCGTTCCGGTCTGCTTCTTGACCTTATAATCAACACTATATTCTAATTCTCTTGCGACTGCACCGGCCCTTGTCCCATCTGTTGATGCACCCTCGCCGTAAACCTCAATTTCAGCAATTGCGGCGGCGGTATAGGTACTGTTTTTCCAGACATCTGCGACTGCAATTTCAATTTCGGAAGCTTCGGATGCGTCCATTGCAAATTCTGCCCACTGTATCCCCGAATCCGATTGGTTGACAGTCGCCTCTGCTACCTGCTCCCCGATTGTTACCGTGAGTGTTTTGATGCTCTGCCATGCCGGAAAATTCTTTACCGCAACACGAACCAGAGAAACATCGCTTACCTGCTCCGGCTTTACGGTCAA
>SVJN01000145.1 GCA_015068965.1 Oscillospiraceae bacterium | reverse complement strand
ACAATCTGTTTAAAGTAGCGGGTAAAGTAGTTACTGTCATAAAAGCCGACCTCGGCGGCGATTTCGCCCACGGTGAGGTTTGTGGTTTCCAACAGATTGATTGCGTTGGTAATCCGGACATAGAGCAGATACCGATGCAACGACATTCCGGTGTGGAGCTTGAGCATATTACTGATATAGTTCGGATGAAAGTGAAAAACCTCGGCAAGCTGCAGGTTGGAAAGATCCTGCCGGTAATTCTGTTGGATGTAGAGAATAATATCATTGATTTTACAGTTACTCCCATCGGGGTAACTGTTTTTTCGTTCTGCCTCACGCACACATTCCGCTAAGATTTCCAACAGATAGGCGCTGGTCTTTGTTTCGCTGTACAAAAGCTTTCCGGCATATTCAAACTCTAACTTTAACAACGTATTTTCAATCCGTCGCATGGAGTCTGCATAGAATACCTCGTTCAGGCAGGACGGGTGCTCAAAATGATATACCCCGATTGGCTCGGGACAGTTTTCCTGATTTGCCGGATGCGGATGAATCGGGATAGCAAGATGCGAAAACTCCTGCGTCAGATCAAAATTCAGAGCCAAGTATTCCACATTTTGCCCCGGTGTTAAAAGCTGATACCGTTTGCCTGGCGGAATCAGCAAAAGACTCCCCTTTTTCATGGGGTGAATTGTTTCTTTTGTGCGGATTTCACCTATGCCGGAAAGGGTGTAGAAAAGCCGTGCATCAATCGGGATATATTCCGGATAGACTACAGTAGTATCAAGGTTCATATATCTGGAAAAACGGACAAAAGGACGGATATCACGAAAATTCATACAGATTCCTCACATCTTTATTTTGTGCTATTTTTTATCGACTCTCTTCTTGAGTATAGCACAGATGCGTGATATAATCAAGAAAAAAATATAAAAGGAACAGAAGACGTTAGAAAATCGCCCATATCACCGCTTATCGTTCGGGGCAGTACCTATGTACGGCACCGCTCACTGCAAAGCGGCAATCTGAACAATTTTCTTCAAGTCTTTGGTTTGTGAAAGGAGTTTGTATTGCAATGATAGAACGGAAAAAACCGCGTGAGGCGGTCATCGGAATTTTTGCGGTGGCACACGCAACCTATTGGGCACAGTTTGAAGGACTCTATGATAACATCATGGGTTATCATCAGGCTTTATGCAAAAAGGTAGAAGCAATGGGGGTTCAGGTTGTTGATTTTGGCATGGTGGATTCCAGCCAGACGGCGTATGAGGTAGCAGGAAAAATCCGCGCCGCCGGAGTGGATGCGCTGTTCTGCAACATGGTAACCTATGCGACTTCCTCGGTTTTTGCCCCGATTATCCGGGAATGCAACGAGCCGATGGTATTGGTTGCTCTGCAACCGAGAAAAGCGCTGGATTATACCAAGGCAAATACCTTTATGCAGTTGGAAAACGACAATATCTGCTCGGTACCGGAATTTACCGGCGTTGCGGAGCGGTTCGGGAAAAAGATTTCGGATGTGGTAATCGGAACACTCTACGACGATGCCGAGGCAGACAATGAGCTTTTGGAATGGTGCGAAATTGCAAAGGTTCTGCATAGCTTGAAGGGTGCAAGAATCGGTCTGATGGGACACGTGTTAGAGGCGATGTACGATATGCACACCGACCCGACTGCGGCATCCGCAGCATTTGGAATCCACGTTCCGCTTTTAGAGGTGGATGAGCTGGCAGAGCTGTTAAAGACGGTCACAGAAGAACAGATTGCAGAGAAGAAAGCATTCATCTGTCAGGAGTTTGATATGCCGGAGCCGAAATCCGACCCGGTTACCCGAAAGCTGACCGAGGCGGACTTGTATCAGGCGGCAAAATCTGCGGTGGCTTTGGATATGTTTGTCGAAAAGCACGAGCTGACCGGACTTGCCTACTACTATGAGGGTAATGCAGACAGCGAAAACCGTCTTGCAGCAACCTCTTTGATTGTCGGAAATTCTATTCTGAACGCACAAGGCTTTCCGATGTGCGGAGAGTATGATTTAAAAACCTGCCTTGCGATGCTGATTATGGACAGGCTGGATATCGGCGGAAGCTTTGCAGAGATGCACCCGTTTGATTTTTCCGAGGACTTTATCTTAGTCGGACATGACGGTCCACATCATTTGCGGATTGCAGACGGAAAACCAATTTTAAGAAGTCTTATAAAGTACCACGGCAAGCCGGGAAGCGGTGCATCGGTAGAATTTAAACTAAAGGAAGGACCGATTACCATGCTCGGAATTTCCCAAAAGGCAGACGGAAGCTTCAAGTTCATCATCGGAGAAGGCTATTCACAAAAGGGAGCCATTCCCCCGACCGGAAACACCAACACCAGAGGCTTCTTTGAACCGACCACAAAGGAATTTGTGAAAAAATGGGTGATGCAGGGACCGACACACCATTTTGCATTGGGCATCGGACATCGTGCCGAAACCATCAAAAAGATTGCAGATGTGCTTGGCATTGAGGCAGTTGTTGTCAGATAAGGAGAGGAGCAAACAATGTACAATATTAAATTAAATTCATACATACCCGAGCCGCAACCGGCAAAATCGGACAGAATCGTTGCCGCACACTACTATGCGGCATGGAAAAAAGGAGCGGCAGGCCTGCACGAAGGCTTTAACGACCTTGCAGAGGAATATCCCGACCGGACACCCTTGATGGGATATTACGACGAAGAAAACCCCGAGGTTTGTGATTGGGAAATCAAGTGGGCAATCGAGCATGGAATCAACTGCTTTATTTACTGCTGGTACCGGAAAAAGGATAACGAAAAGAAACCGGTTACCGTTAATGATTTACGTTGCGGTCACGGCTTGCACGAGGCGCTGTTCCGGGCAAAATATAAAAATCTTATGAAGTTTGCTATCATGTTTGAAGCATCCCCCTCATGGGGCGGAACGGACGAGGTGGATATGCTCGAAAATCTGATGCCGTTCTGGATGGAGCAGTATTTTAAAAAGGAAAACTATCTTGTGATAGACAATAAGCCGGTGCTTTTTGTCTATTCGCAGTCCATCCTGAAAAGGGATTGCTTTCCCGATGCCGAGGTGCAGAGAAAAACCTATGACCTTTGTCGGGAATATGCAAAAAAATGCGGATTTGACGGCATGATTTTTGCGGCTTGCAACACCTCATGCGAGCAAGAGGAATACGAGGATTTGAAGCAACGCGGTTATGATTTCACCTTTGGTTATACCGGCAGCTTTACCTCTCCTTACGATTTTTACGAGGATGAGGACGATATCATCAAACAGCAATGCGAGGGCTTCCAACAGCGACTGGCTTTGGAAAAAACCGATTTTGTTCCGACCGCATCCTGCTTCTGGGACCCGACTCCGAGAAGAACCCAGAGATGGGCAGATATCGGTTACGGATTTTTCCGGGATATGTATATCTGGTACCTTACGCCTGAGCGTTACAGAGACCTTTTAAAGCGGTTAAAGGAAATTTCAGATAGTCTTCCGGAGAATGCCTGGGCAAGAAAGATTATCATGATTGATAACTGGAACGAGTGGGACGAGGGACATTACGTTGCACCCAGCCATAAATTCGGCTTTAAGTATCTGCAGGCAATCCGGGAAGCTCTGACCGAGTGTAATAACCTGCCCGATTATATTGCTCCGCATGACCAGGGCTTTGGCGGATATAACAAATCCTGGAAAACCCCTGATTTTGCTGAGTTTTGCAAAAAGTTGTATGAATAGGAGATAAAAAGATGTTTCAGAGTATTTGTCTGGAAATGAGCCTGAAGCCATTTTTTAAAACGGATGAGGAAAGCATCCGCACCGTTTGCGAGCAGGTATTCGATGATTGGAAGCCGCTGATTGAGGACGCAGAAATTATTTCGGTGATGTTCTGGACGGCAGACGGCTCGGAAATTTTAGACTATAAAGGAAATCTGGATGAAAAGCTCGAATGGGCATACTTTATCGGCGGTGCAAACTACACCGGTTGGTGGGACAAAGAGGGGGACCCCAACCGCAGAAATCTGCACGCAACCAGATTCCTCTATACCGACGAAGTGCCGGAGGTGTCTTATCGGGTTCTGCAACGCATCATCCGTATCATGAAAGAGGTCGGAACAAGACGTTATCCCGAAAAGCAGATTCGCATGGGTGCAACCTTTGACCCGGGACCGGAATTTGCAAAATCGGAATTTAAGTACAAACGGCACCCCGAAATCTGCTTGGGTGCAGATATGGGAACGGCAACCATGATTTGTGCCTATGCAAAATTAAAGGGGGATGATGTTTCCTATGCCGGTTTCCCGGACGGCATCCCGGACGGCTTGCCCTTCGGAACCTTTTTAGGCAGACAGGCACAGCATTTTTTAACCGATATTGGGTTTGATTTTTTGTGGCTCTCCAA
>SVJN01000007.1 GCA_015068965.1 Oscillospiraceae bacterium | reverse complement strand
GGTGCCATTGCAGGAACCTCAATCGGTTCGGTAAATGGTGCCTTATTTGTGCAGGGTGATGCCGAACTGGCAGAAGCCTTCTGGCGGCAGATAACGCCTGAGCAGATTGTGGAATTGCCGGAAAAGTTATCCGAGACAGAAAACTTATTGGATGTCCGGAATCTGATTCCGATGCTATCGGAGATTGCCGAAAAAAATGGATTGAAAACAGAACCCTTCCGCAAGCTATTAACTTCTGTGATTGATGAGGAAAAAATCCGGAACGCACCGGTTTCTTTCGGTCTGACGACAACCGAAATATCGCAGATGAAAGGTCTGGAGCTTTTTTGTGAGGATATTCCCCGAGGGATGCTGGTGGAATATATTATGGCAAGCTCCTGCTTTCCGGGATTCCGCAAACCGAAATTAGACGGTATCTATGCCGATGGGGGGATTGTGAACAATCTGCCGGCCGATATGCTGATTCGCCGAGGATACCGCAATATCCTTGCAATTGATATCGGCGGTATGGGACTGGTGCAAAAACGGGAGCGGCTTGGGTGTAATGTGGTCAATGTGCGATGCAGTGAAAATCTGATTGGTACCTTTGAATTCAAGCCGGAGCAGATTGAAAAGACAATCCGGCTTGGGTATCTGGATACTCTGAAAACCTTTGGAAAGCTGGTCGGGGAGCGGTACTTTTTCAATATTTCGGATTATGCGAAAAGTCGTGCGTTCTATGCGCAGGAAATCTTGTCCGGCATGGAGCTGGCGGCAGAAGCCTTTGGGATTGACCGGTTGAAGGTTTACCGGGTGGAGGATCTGATTGACGGTGTAAAAAAAGGCTATCAGCAATGGGCAAGGCTGGAAACACCGCCGGCTGTGAAGCTGGTCGGAAAGGATGCCGGTATGATTGTAAAGCTGGTTGGAATGATTCTGGAAGAGAATACCGAGTATCTTTCCAATAAGCTGTTTGGTGGAATGTTGGGCGAAAACCTGATTGCCGCAAATGCCGTTGCGTATTTTTTACGTCAATCATAACGAAACATGTTTACAAAAGAGAGGAAGGGTATTTATGACAAGAAAATGGAGAAATCTTGCCGCTCAGATTATGATTGTTACCATTCTGTTACCGTTTGTGGCAATCCTGACCGGTTTGTTCTTTTCCGATATTCAATCGGTAAATGATTTTATCGATAAAATGATTAATTTTATTCCGATGTTTGATACAATCAGCAATGTTATATTTAATTTCAGTGTAAATATGGCGGCAGAGCAATATACCCAGCTGACGATGTATATTCTGGTCAGTGATTTTTTTGAGGCAATCGTTTTGGGCGTAACAATCGATGTCTGTAAGCGGATTTCAAAACTGACGGCATTGGAGCATCTGGCAATATTGAAGGTCTTTTTGATTTTTGTAGGTGTGCTGATTGGTGGTGCAATCTCGGGATGGATTAATTTGCTGGGAAATCGTGAGCTTATCCTCGGACAGATTGGAGTCATTGCAATTATGTTTTTGGGATTCCGGTTCATGCTTGCACCAATTCTGGGATTGAAATTTTTTGGAATCAGTCAGCTTATCGGTGTTTTGATTGAGGCTGTTTTTGCAGTCATTCTTGCTTGCTATCTTACCGTAATTACTGTGGTTGCAAAGGGAGATTATACATCTGTGGAATCAGCAATCCGGGCTTTGATTATTGTATGTGTGGCAACAGTAATTGGATTTTTGATCACAACTATAGTAGATGGTTAATTCAGTTATCAAAAATATTTAAAAATCCGCCCTCCTGCCGGATGACAGGGGACGGATTTTTGTTCTATTATGGATTTTAATAAATGCGTACTCGATATCGTTCAAACCAGGCATTGAGTTGAAGCAGATATCCTAAAAATTGCGGACCTGCCATCAACTGACCAAAGAAGGGGTTCCCGTAATCGGAGGTGCCTTCGTCACATAGCTTTTCTAAGGTTGTTCTGTCGCAGAAGGTAAGAATTGGGGCATTTGGGCTTTCAATCACCTCAGAAAGTGCTTTTTTTACCAACTGTTCGTATTCCGGATGATGTGTTTTGGGATACGGACTTTTTTTGCGGTATAAAACATCCACGGGAAGATAAGGCTTTGCTGCTTCACGCAGAATGTTTTTGGAAACATTGTCCCGGTTCTTCATTTCCCAGGGAATATTCCAGACATATTCCACCAATCGGTGGTCGCAGAAAGGAACACGCACCTCCAGGCCGCTTGCCATACTCATGCGGTCCTTGCGGTCTAACAGATTGGTCATGAACCAGATGATGTTCAGATAGGAAATTTCACGCCGACGAGCCTCCTCTAAAGAGTCGGAAGAAAGACGTGGTGTTTCGGCAATAGATTCTTCGTATCGCATCCGGGAATAATCAGAAAGCTTCAAGGAGTTTGCAACCTCCGGTTTTAGTACATTTTCCCGTAAAGACAAGTCGTAGCACCAGGGGAATGCCGGAGTCTGGAATGCTTTTTCGCTCCGGAACCACGGATAACCGCCAAAAATTTCGTCTGAGCATTCGCCCGATAAAATAACAGTATGCCGTTTTTTGATTTCCCGGCAAAAATACAGCAAAGACGCATCCACATCCGCCATACCCGGCAAATCCTTGTAATACATTGCATCGGTTAGATAGTGAATCAAATCAGCATTGTTGCACTCCAAAAAGGTGTGGTCGGTAGAAAATTCCGAAACCATCCGCTCCACCCAGGGACGGTCAGCGTCCGGCTGAAAGGCGGTAGATTTAAAATATCGGTCATTTCCCTCACAATCAAAGGAATAGGTGGAGAGGGTTTTACCCTCCTGTGCAAAATGTCTTGCCGCAATTGCCGTGATAACACTGGAATCCAACCCGCCGGAAAGAAGTGTTCCAATCGGCACATCCGAAACCAACTGACGGGTGATGCTGTCATAAACCAGCTCCCGAACCTTTTCGACGGTTTCTTCGTAGGTATCCGGATGCTCATGACTTTCTAATTTCCAGTAGGGCTTTATAAACATTCCGTTGCGGTCGAGAAACATTATATGCCCGGGGCGAAGCTCGCAGATATTTCGAAACACTCCAACACCTGGGGTACGTGCCGGAGACATGGCGAACAATTCCTGAAGTCCGGTAGCATCCACCTCGGCATCAACAAAGGGATGTGCCAGCAATGCTTTGATTTCGGAGGCAAAGAGGAAGGAAGAATTCGTTTGTGTATAGAAAAACGGCTTGACACCAAATCGGTCCCGGCAGGCAAATACCCGTTGGCGCATCGAATCCCAGATACAAAAGGCGTAGATGCCGTTTAACCGCTCGGCACATTTTTCTCCGTAATGGATGTAGCAATAGAGCAAAACCTCGGTATCGGAATCGGTAGAAAAGACATAGCCGTAGGAGGCAAGGTCCTTTTTTAGTTCCTGTGTGTTGTAAAGCTCACCGTTATATGTAATGACAAATTCATAGCCCTCCACCGTCCGGGACATTGGCTGAATGCCACCATCCGGGTCAATCACTGCAAGTCTGGTGTGGGCAAAGGCTGCGTGCTCGCCTACCCATTCACCGGAGGCATCCGGACCCCGGTGTCGCATCGTTTGCGCCATTTCACGGACCAGAAGCTCATTGTAGCGGCGGTAGGTCAGAAAATTTTTTTGAAAATGAATCATTCCAGCAATGGAACACATAGTATCACTCCTGTTTTATAAAATCTATTATATAATATTCGAGGAGAGAAAAAGTGTGTAAGGTAGGGGCGGATAACATCCGCCCGCATGGGTTATCGGTGTTGCTTTGCAATCCGGTAAATGGCATCGGTCACCTTTGCAACATCAGAAGTCTTTGAAAAAGCACCAAAGCTGATACGGACACCGCCGGATTGTTCTGTCCCCAACGCACAATGAGCCGGGTAGGCACAATGCCAGCCAGCTCTGGTGGCAATGTTAAAATCGTTCAACCGGTCGGCAAGCCCGCCGCTATCCATGCCGGCAAGATTGCAAAGTACGGTTGCATTCCGGTTCTTCTTTTCGGTCATGCCGTAGACGGTGATGCCGGGAATGTTATTCAGATTTTCAATCAGATGCATGGCAAGTGAGAGTTCGTATTCATGAATTGCCTGCGGTGTGCGGGCGAGAATATAGTCCACCGATGCCTTCAGAGCCATAATTGCTGGCGTGTTCTGTGTTCCGACCTCTAAGAGCTCCGGCATTTCCACAGGCTGGAAAAGCCGGTCGGACTGCGTGCCGGTACCACCGGATAAAACCGGCTTCAGGGTAACCGATTCCGAAACATACAAGCCACCCACACCAAGCGGTCCTAAAAGTCCCTTGTGTGCAGAAAATGCAAGCATATCCACACCCAAAGCCTTCACATCAATCGGATAAGCACCGGCAGTCTGGGCGGCATCCAATAGCAGAGGAATTCCATATTGTTTTGCGATTTTTCCGATTTCTTTTATCGGCTGGATACTTCCGCAGACATTTGAAGCATGTGTGCAGATAATCAACCGGGTATCGGGACGGATTGACCGGGCAACATTATCCGCAGAAACAAAGCCCTTTTTGTCGGCAGAAACCATGGTATAATTCCCGAACCGATGCACCGGACGAAGCACACTGTTATGCTCCATTTGTGTGACGATGGCGTGCGTGGTATCCGAAAGAATTCCGCCGATGGCAAGATTTAGTGCCATGCTTGCATTCTGGCAGAACGCAATCCGGTCGGGGTTAGAGATGTTGAATAGCCGGGCAAGGGATTCCCTGGTTTTTGCAATCCCCAAGGCGCCCGAAATGCTGAAGGAATGTCCGCCCCGTCCTGCATTGACACTATGCGTCCGGGTGTAGTAATCCATTGCACGATAAAAAGCAGGAGACTTTTGGTAAGAGGTGGCGGCATGGTCAAGATAGAGCATGGTAAGTCACCCCGTTTTTGTTGGTTTCTTCAAAATAAACTCCTTTTGGAACAATCTGCATATCTTCTGCAACCTGCAGGATTTTTGCAAGATGCTCCGGTTGTGTTTTAATACTGTGCGAACAGCCCTTCCCGCCTAATTGTGCAGGGGTGTGTATGGTCTTTACAGAAATCCGGTAACGTGTGTAGAGCAATTTTTTCACTCTTGCGGCATTGGTGATTGAGCCGAGAATCACAATCAGATTATTTTTCATAAATCATAAACTCCTTTTTGAAAATCATATATAAATATGATATGAAATTGTTGGGATTTGAGTGCGGAACGGTTGACAACCGAAAGGATTTTTGGTATAATTTATCCGAGTAAGTCAGACGGTTGCGGGCATGAAAATGCGTGAGGAAAGTCCGGGCTCCACAGAGCGAGGATGCCGGCTAACGGCCGGTGGAGGCGACTCCAAGGATAGTGCAACAGAAAAGAAACGCCCATTTGGGTAAGTGTGAAAATGTGAGGTAAGAGCTCACAGGGAGGATGGAGACATCTCTTCCGTGTAAACCCCATCCGGAGCAACATCGACACGGGACATAAGCCTGCTCGGCAGTTCCTGAACTGATGGCTTGACCGCAGGAGCAATCCTGCGGCACAGATAGATAACCGTCCAATACAGAACCCGGCTTATAGGCTTGCTCAACCTACGAAAACAAGGCTGTCAGAGAAACAGGTTGTTGATTCTGTTTTTTTGACAGCCTCTGAAATTTTTTCATTCTGAAAAAGGAGGGCGGCAATGGACACGACGCAGTTAATTTTTATTGAAAAAATCAACCGGCAGGCAGAGGAATACATTGCCACCCACAATCACAATTCGCTGGAAGTGATTTTCTATATAAAAGCAAGCGGAACCACAACGATTGGGGACAGAAAATATGATTTTTCAGACGGAAGTGTTGCCATCATCAACCGGAGAGTACCGCATGATGAGTATCATGAGATTACGGCAGATATCATCTATTTCAACTGTCAGTTTTCTCATTTTACACTCCCGGACGGGGTTTATACTCCAAAAAATCTGCCCATGCTGTTGCAGATTGTCTGGCTGATTTTAAGTGAGTCAAGGCTTCCGAAGTTTTCTTATGAGATGATGATTGAATCAAAGCTTAACGAGCTTTTTATTCTTTTAAAGCGGGAGCTTTTGTCGAATCGGTATCATGACATGGAGCAATGTATGCTCTATCTGGGGGAGCATTGTAACACGCCTTTGAATCTGCAGGAGGTGGGGGAGCAGTTTGGACTGCATTACGAGACCTTCCGTCACCGATTCAAAAAAATTTACGGAATGTCGCCGCAGAGCTTTATCATTTACAAAAGACTGATGATGGCATCTGAGCTGTTGACCGGAAGTGAGCATTCCTGCACCGAAATCGCTCTGATGTGCGGCTTTGCAGACGGTGCGCAGTTTTCTAAAATGTTTAAACGGCAGTTCGGGAGTACCCCGAAGCAATTTCGTGAGATGATAGGAGCGGATCATATCCGCCCGGATACGAAATAAAATACTTGAAAGGATGGTGTAACATGAGTAAAAAGCAAATGAAAACGTCTTATTTAATCCGGCGCTTTTTACCCTATTATAAGAATTATAAGTGGATTGTAGTGCTGGATTTACTATGTGCGGCATTGACAACCGTATGTGAGCTGGTATTTCCGATGATTATCCGTGAAGTGACGTTTTTAGCAGAGAATGACCTTGCCTCGTTGACGGTGGGATATGTCGGAAAGCTATCGCTTTTTTATCTGCTTTTGCGTGGAATTGATGCGGCGGCGAACTATTTTATGGCAAACACCGGGCACGTGATGGGAACCCGGATGGAAAGTGATATGCGCCATGATTTGTTCTCACATCTGCAGACACTTTCCTATGCCTACTATTCTGACACCAAGGTCGGGCAGATTATGGCACGTATCACCAGCGACCTCTTTGATGTGACGGAATTTGCACACCATTGCCCGGAGGAGTTATTTATCACCGGAATCAAAATCATTGTTTCATTCATCATTTTAATCAATATCAATATTCCGCTGACCTTGATTGTCTTTCTGATTCTGCCGGTGATGCTCTTATCCAGTCTTCGCTTCCGGGAAAAGATGCGGCTTGCCTTCAAGGAGTCCCGGGTACAGGTCGGGGAAATCAATGCGCAGGTTGAGGATAGCTTGTTGGGTATCCGGGTGGTAAAATCCTTTGCCAATGAGCCGATTGAGCAACAGAAATTTGATGCAGGAAACGAAAAGTTTTTAGAAATCAAGAGCCGTGCCTATCGTTATATGGCAGGCTTTCATACCAACACCCGCTTTTTTGAAGGGGTTATGCATTTGGCGGTGGTTGCCGCAGGTGCAATTTTTATGATTTACCAAAAGATTGATGCATCCGATTTGATTGCGTATCTTTTGTATATCACAACACTCCTTGCCTCCATCCGCACGCTGATTCAGTTCACCGAGCAGTTTCAACGAGGAATGACCGGAATCGAGCGGTTTTTGGAAATTATGGATACCCCGGCTGAAATTGTAGACAAGCCGGGCGCAAAAGAATTTTCCGAAGGAGATATCTGCTTTGAGGATGTGACCTTCAAGTATGCGGAGAATGACCGTAATATTTTAACCAACCTGAATCTGACCATTCACACCGGGGAGAGTGTGGCATTAGTTGGCCCTTCAGGAGGCGGAAAGACAACACTTTGTAATCTGATTCCGAGATTTTACGATGTAACCGGCGGCAGAATTACGATTAACGGTGTCGATATTGCAGATATGACCACCGAATCCCTGCGGTCGCATATTGGTGTGGTTCAGCAGGATGTCTATCTTTTTTCCGGAACCATCCGGGAAAATATTGCCTACGGAAAACCGGGGGCAGACTTTTCTGAGGTGGTGCAGGCAGCGAAGGATGCCGGAGCTCATGAGTTTATTTTGTCCTTGCCTGACGGATATGACAGCTATGTCGGAGAAAGAGGGATCAAGCTATCAGGTGGGCAAAAGCAGAGAATCAGCATTGCACGGGTGTTTTTGAAAAATCCGCCGATTCTGATTTTGGACGAAGCGACCTCGGCACTTGATAATGAGAGTGAAAAGCTGGTGCAAAAATCCTTAGAACGTCTTGCAAAGGGCAGAACGGTATTTACCATTGCACACCGTCTGACGACAATCCGGAACGCAAACACCATTCTGGTACTGACTGAAAATGGGATTGAAGAGCAGGGCACGCATGAAGAGCTGCTTGAAAAGGACGGAATTTATGCGTATCTGTACAAAATGTAAATCCGGTCATGAAAAAATGTTTTGAAAAATCATAAAAATCCTGTTTTTATACTTGAAACTACGGACATTTTATGATATACTATTATAATAAGTTATCAACGAGTATGCAAAGGAGGCTTTATGGAACCGAAATTTTATATTTTTGCCGGACATTTCGGCAGCGGAAAAACGGAGGTTGCCTTAAACTTTGCAATCGGGCTGGCAAAACAAGGAAAAAAGGTGAACATTGTCGATTTGGATATTGTAAACCCGTATTTCCGTTCCGCAGATGCCGAAGCGGTATTGAAGGAGCATGGAATCCGGCTGATTGTCTCAGCTTTTGCCAATACCAACGTGGATTTACCGACTGTGCCGCCGGATTTATTAAAGGTGTTTTATGAACCTGATTCGGTCACAGTATTTGATGTCGGTGGGGATGAGGATGGCGCATTTGCTTTGGGACAGTATAACCGTTTCTTTGTGAAGGAACCGTATGAAATGTTCTTAGTGGCAAATACCAAGCGTCCGATGACGCCGGAGGCAAAGGATTTGTCCGATATGATGACGGTCATATCCTGCGCATCCCGACTGCAGTTTACCGGCATTATCAATAATACAAATCTTGGTGCATGGACGGATGAGGACACACTCTTGTCCGACTATGAACAGATAAAAATCCTGTCGGATCAGACCGGGGTTCCGGTACGATTCCATGCAGGGCTGGAAAAAGCAGTCTCCGGCTTGCCTGAGGCAGAGCGGGAAAAGGCTTTTCCGATGCAGATTTATATCAAAATGCCATGGCAAAAGGATATATAAATGCAAAGTGCAAAATTTAAATAGAAAGGAACATACACATGAACAAGGTAACATTTCGGGAAGATAGATGTAAAGGCTGTGAGCTGTGTGTTGCGGCTTGTCCGAAGAAGATTATTAAAATCGCAGAGGATCGCTTGAACGTAAAAGGCTTTAAGCCGGCAGAAATCACCGATCAGGAAAAATGTATCGGTTGTGCATTCTGTGCAACGGTATGTCCGGATTTGGTAATTGAAGTAGAAAAAGAATAATTTTGTTTTGAAAGGAATGACAAAGCAGTGAGTGAAAAAGTTTTAATGAAAGGCAACGAAGCGATTGCAGAAGCAGCAATTCGTTCAGGATGCAGACACTTCTTCGGTTATCCGATTACACCGCAGACAGAACTTTCGGCGTACATGGCAAAGAAGATGCCGAAAATCGGCGGCGTATTTTTACAAGCTGAGAGTGAAGTGGCAGCAATCAATATGGTATACGGCGCAGCAGGTGCAGGTGCAAGAACAATGACAAGCTCCTCAAGCCCCGGTATCAGCTTGAAGGCAGAGGGTATTTCTTATATCGCAGGTGCAGACCTTCCTTGCGTAATCGTAGATATCGTAAGAGGTGGCCCCGGTTTGGGTGGAATTCAGCCGGCACAGTCGGACTATTTCCAGGCAACCAAGGGCGGCGGTCATGGTGATTATCACCTGATTGTATTGGCTCCGAACTCGGTGCAGGAAATTGTATCCTTAACCGCAGATGCGTTTAATTTGGCAGACGAGTACCGTATGCCGGTTATGATTTTAGGCGACGGAACCCTTGGACAGATGATGGAGCCGGTTGATTTTGACAGTATCCCGGCACCGGTTGAAGCCGAAAAGGATTGGGCGACCACCGGAACAGATTTAAAGAGAGAACATAACATCATCAATTCCTTGTACTTAGTGCCGGAAGGCTTGGAAGCAAAGATTTTAGAGCGTCAGAAGCGTTATGATATTGTTACCGAAAAGGAAGTGCGCTACGAAGCACACGGCTTGGAGGATGCAGATATCGTTATCACCGCTTACGGCACAACCAGCCGTGTGGTTGAGAGTGCAGTCAAGCAGTTAAGAGAAGAAGGCTACAAAATTGGTGTTATCCGTCCGATTACACTCTGGCCGTTCCCGACAGAGGTATTCCAAAAAGCGGCAGAAACCGCAAAGGCATTCCTCTCAGTTGAAATGAGTATGGGACAGATGGTTGAGGATGTTCGTCTCGCTGTTGCAGGCAAGGCACCGGTACACTTCTTCGGAAGAACCGGCGGTATCATTCCGACACCGGCAGAAGTAGTTGAAAAGGTGAAAGAAATAACAAAAGAAGTCTGAAATAAATTTTTGCATCTTACCATTTTTGCTTGATGCGGTACAAAAATACAGCACTTTCGTTTAAATGGTAATCTGTGAAAATTCTTTCAGCCTTGAATTTTGTACCTTATAGAAAGGATTGATTATAAATATGGCAAAGGTATTTCAAAAACCCCATGGGTTGACAGATGCACCGTTCCACTACTGCCCGGGCTGTACGCACGGAATCTGCCACCGTCTGGTTGCAGAGGTATTGGACGAATTGAATATTGAAGGAAAAACCATCGGTATTGCACCGGTTGGATGCTCGGTTATGGCATACGATTATTTCAACTGCGATATGCAGGAAGCGGCACACGGAAGAGCACCGGCAGTTGCAACCGGTGTAAAACGTGTACATCCGGATAAGATTGTATTCACTTATCAGGGTGATGGTGACCTGGCTGCAATCGGTACTGCAGAAACCGTTCATGCGGCAACAAGAGGTGAAAACATCACCGTTATCTTTATCAACAACACCATTTACGGAATGACCGGCGGTCAGATGGCTCCGACCACTCTGCCCGGACAGGTTACCCAAACCTCTCCTTACGGACGTGATCCGCATACACAAGGCTTCCCGATTCGTATGGCAGAAATGCTTGCAACCTTGGACGGTCCGAGCTATATCGAACGTGTTGCTCTTGACACTGTGCCGAACATCAAAAAGGCAAAAGCGGCAATCAAAAAGGCGTTCCAGAACCAGATTGACCAAAAAGGCTTCTCAATGGTAGAGGTTTTGTCTACCTGCCCGACCAACTGGGGACTTTCTCCGCAGGAGGCAATTAAGCGTCTGCAGGATGAAATGATTCCGTATTACCCGTTGGGTGTATACAAAGATGTTGAGTAGGAGGTAGCACCATGACAACCAATATTATTATCGCAGGCTTTGGCGGACAGGGTATTCTGTTTGCCGGAAAAATCTTGGCATATGCCGCACTTTTAACCGGAAAGCATCTTTCCTGGCTTCCGTCCTACGGTCCGGAAATGCGTGGCGGTACTGCAAATTGTCATGTCATTGTTTCGGATGAACCGGTCGCATCTCCGATTATCAACAATCCGGATGTATTGATTGGTATGAATAAGCCGTCCTTTGACAAGTTTGAGAATACTGTTGTTGAGAATGGATATATTATTATCGACAGCACTTTGATTGACAGAGAAATTGCACGTTCTGATGTAAAGGCGTATGCAGTTCCTGCAACAAAAACTGCAACTGATGCTGGTAAGGGAAATCTTGCAAACATGGTGATGCTGGGTGCTTTGATTAAGGCAACCGGAATTTTCACCTTAGAAGAAATCCGCAAGGGTGTAGAAAAGACAACACCTGCCTCAAAACAGCATCTGGTAGAGGTGAATATGGAAATGATTCAGAAGGGCTATGACCTGGCATAAAAAGGTCAGATGCCGGAGGAAAGGAGTGTTTTCGGATGGCAGCAGTAAAAAAGGAAAAGGTTTTTACTTATAAGGAGAAACCGGTGTACCGCAAGGGAAACACCATTTACTACGGTGATTTGAATGAGCCGCTGATTCTGGTTTTGGAAATTGTGGAAACAGAAAAGCTGGGCGAGTTTGAAATCAGTAAAAAGGTAAAATTCCATGTCCGGGATAATACCGGTGAGGAAATTGGTGTAGGCATGAACCACCGTAGCGGAGAACGTGAGGATTTGTTCTCAGCCTTTGATATGGGTGCTTGGTGGTTGCAGGATGCACTGGAGTTGTATCATAATACAATGGGTTAAAATTTAGGACTGTTGCGTGAAACGCATATTGTGTATAAAATTCATTTTCCTGAGGGGGCGATGTTTACATCGCCCCCTACAATTTTGAAAAAATATGTACAAAAACGTTTCATGATTCAAATAATTTTTAATTATATAGGAAATTACAACATTTATGTTGTAATTTCTGGAATAACAAAATTGCTTCCTTAATCTCACGCCCGCAGGCGGGGCTTCTATCAGAAGCTTTTTTACTTTATAGGAAACTTCGTTCCTATAAAGTAAAATGAATTTAATGCCCGTGCGAAATTTTCCGCCAATGGCGGAAACGCACATGGGCGAAACAAAGCATTCTGCTTCTTCTTACCGCTCTGTATCACTTCAAAGTACAGGATGATTTTATGGAGCGGTTGCGGCAAAGCCACTTTGTTCTTGCCAACAATTCTCAAAAGAGGCGGGGATGTTTCGAGAGAAACATCCCCGTTGTCCTATCAACGATTTTTAGAGTTTTTATATTTCGTTCCCGTCTTTGTCATATTGCTGGGTGGAAGAGTTTTTCAGTGTTCCATCCGGAAGGAACACATCTATCTTGCGTGTGTATGAACCATCTTCTTGGTATGTTGTATCCGATATAACATACTCCTGTGCAAGATATAATTTGATGCAGGCACTTACTTTTTTGCCGTCTGTATCATATTTTGTGGAGGAATAACCGGATTCTGCTCCGTTTGCATCGTAGGAAATGTTAATGTATTCTGATTTTTCCTCGTTTTCATGATACTTTGTAGTTAAACGGGTTTGTAAAATGCCATTTGCATAAATGTTCCATTCCTCGCTTTCAATTGTCTCGTCCGGTCGGAAAGAGCGGTTACTTGTGCTCACAATAACACCGTTGATATCGGTATGAATTGCTTTTTTATTCTGAACCGTTTGGTTGCTGTTATAAGTAATATCCGTTTCAGATTTATAAAATTCTGGGTTGGTATAATCTATCAGAATGGCCTTGATTTCATTTCCGTTTTCATCAAATTGTTGGGTATATTCTGTTTGTACAGAATCGTCTTCGGCGTAGGTGATACGAGATGAATCTGTTTTGTTTCCGGCATCGTCATAGAGATGCGTCTGCAACTCAAGAACCTTTCCGTCTGAGTTGTATTCCATCATTTCCAACTTGACTTGTACTCCTTGCAGATTATAGGTACTAACATCTTTACGTTGGAGTACTTTATCTGCAGTATAGCGGGAGGAGGTTTCAATTCGTTCTGCAGAGGGAGAGTAGCTGACATCGTGTTCTGAAATAGTTCCCCAGATGTTACCATCCTTATCGTAATTGGTGAAGGATGTGATGATTCCGTTTTGCATATATAAAACGGATTCTGCATACATTTCTCCGATTGATTTGCTTTGATAATTGACACGGTTTCCGTCTTTGTCATAGGTAGTAATAGATAATTTTGTGTTTGCACCATGCAGATAAACAGTTTCTTCTTTGTGATAACCATATCCAAAGCTCGGACCGAGTGTGTTCACAGGTTGTCTATCTCCGTCAAAGTAAGCAGTACAAAGCTCACGACCAAAGTCATCATAGGTGATTTCTTTGATAGAATAGCCATGTCCCTCATAATCGGCAGGCTGTCCATCTTTGTCAAAGTAGGAATGTTCAATTGCTAATCCGAGTTCGTTATAGCGGATTAGCTCTTGTGCATATCCTTTCTTTGTGTTGGCAAGATTCCCGTCTGCATCAAAATAGGAGATTGAAAGCGGGTTCCCGTGTGGGTCATTTTCATAACGGACGGTAGCGTAGCCGTTGTCAGAAATAAGAACTGGCTTGTGGTCGGCATCCATGTAAATCAAATCTTGTTCATATCCGTAATCATCATAGGTAAATTGTACCTTGCAATACTCTGTATGAGACAGGAGTTTGCCCTCTGCATCAAGAAGTGAGCGGATGTTTGTATCGGGGTCAATTTCCATAGTAGCATAGGGATAGTCTTCCGGTAAATAGGGCTGGTCTTCTGCATCTAAAAACGTTTTGGATAAGACTTGATGACGGTTGTTGAAGGTTCTGACCGTCTGATATAATCCTTCATGGTCGGGGACAGGTATTCCATCCTTGTTAAGATTCTTAACAGTGACCGGGTTGTTTTGTTCGTTGTAGATATATTGTTTTGAGTAAATTCCTTCAGAGTTCAGTCGCTTGTTTCCCTGTGCGTCAAGAAAATACATTTCGGTAATTCTTCCGATAGAATCATATGTGTAGGAAAAACCGTACACAGAGGAATCCTCAGCAACCATGCCGGAATTGTCACGGTGAAAAGTAACCTTGGAAACATATCCCTCCGGCGTATATTCGTATTGGAACCGGGAAATGTTACTGTGCGAAATGAGATTATAATCAGAAAGAAGTGCAGAGGGGTTGCTTTCATAACCGAGTCCGATATAGTAAGGCTCGGTCGGATTGGCAGGGTCTTTGAAATCAACCGCATCGTGATTTTTTCCTGAATATTGCATGATGAAATAGGGCTTGCTGTTTTTGTCGGAGTAAATGACATGACTCAGTCCCTCAGAATTATAGTCAAAGGTGTATTTTGCCGGACGGTCCTTGTAGAGAATACTATTGGCATGGTCCGTGAGATTCCCTTTCATGTTGACATACTCTAACGAAACAATCCTGTGTTTCTGATGTGTAATGACATAGTGGTTGATTTTGCTGTAAGATTCCTTAGACAACTTCTCAATACCAACCGGAAGTCCGTTCTTCATCACAAAATCCCAATAATGTGTTTTTCTTGGAATCAGATATTCACATAAAAAGGTTGCACAGGTCAATGCCACAAACAGAATAGACGCAACCATAATTCTTTTGTTTTTACGGCGTTTTTTGTCTCTGTTTTCTAATACGGCATAATCAATATCCAGCATTCCGGAAATAATATGTAAAAATGCTTCCCGTCTGTTTTTATAATTATTGAGATTGATTGCAATTGGTCGGTTTTCGCCCAAAGCCTTTAACGCATCGGGACAGCATTCTTGCTCGCTTGAGTCAAATTCGCCATCAATAATTACAGGGATGATTCTGGTTCGTGGGTCAATCCCTTGCTGACGTTTGCTTTCGATAAAGGTTTCGATTTCAAAATTGATATATTTCGGGTCGTTTTGTATCAGGCTCTGAGAACAAAGAAGGATTAAAAAATGTGAACGGCTCAATTTTTCGTACATTTCGTCATTGAGCGGATTACTGGTGAAATCAACCTCGTAAGAACAAATCGGTGAAAGAAATTTTGGAGAGTTTGTTTTTTTTCTGATTTCAGTTGGTAATCGGTAGGATTCTATGAATTTTTGCAGTTTGAGAGCAATGTCAGAATCTGTGCTTTTGTGACTGATAAATGCAAAAAAAGTAGCTTTTCCTCCATTTGGGTTCATATATTATCACCTCTGGATTTATTTTGATTCCATTATAACAAGTTTTTCGACAAAAGTCAATCTCAAAAATTGCGTGATACTTTATCGGATGCGATAATCGAATCAGGGAAAAACACCTTGCTGAGTTCGGCAGGACTTTTTCTGTACTCTTTTTTGATTGCCTTTGAAAAGGCGGATACACTCTCGTAACCGGTCTGTATCGCAATTTCCGAAGCTTTGACTCCCAGGCGAAGCATCGAAACTGCATAAGTCAGACGGAGCTTTTTAATATACTGGTATGGGGTTGCCCCGTGCCTGTGTAGTGGTAAGCATCAGTTACTGATAAGGCAAAACTGAGTGCTTGATAGAGAATTGGATGCTTTTGCGGATTGATATCCAAGAATTCGGCAAGGTCAATTTGGGGTACTGTAATAAAATCAAAAAAAGAGTGGTCGATTTGAGAGGGAACTGAAAAAATCGGTTTGAATTTTTGATTTTGCGGCAAAAGATAAAGAAACCCGGGCTTGAGCAGATAATTGCCAAAGAGCAATTTTGTTATAGATTTTTTAAAAGTAGCATGGTATGATTTCTGTAAAAGGAGGCTGATACCGATGTTTATTACAGACAAAGAGAAATTAAAAAAATATACCAAAGAGCATCGCATCTGGCAAGGGATTCCGGGCATTGAGGTGACAAAGGGCGGAAGATGCTTCCTGACCTTTTACTCCGGTGGAATCAAGGAAACACTTGGAAATTATGTGATGCTTTTGTCCGGAGAAGAAAATATGACTGAAATTGCCTATGCGTGTGGTTTTTCCACAGCAAGCTATTTTGCAGAACGGTTTACGAAATCAGAGGGAATGACCCCCACGGAATATAGGAAGTTACATAGATAAAATAAATTCATTGAGTGCCTGTGCGAAAATTTCCGCTAATGGCGGAAACGCACATGGGCGTAATGAAAGCAGTAGCAACCAAAGACACGCTGTCTCAACTTTGCGAGACTGACTCATCGGGTTGCTGTTGCATATGACGCAAAACGAAATCAAAGATTTCTGTGCATCAGTAACCGTTCTGCTTCTTCTTACCGCTCTGTATCACTTCAAAGTACACGATGATTTTATGGAGCGGTTGCGGCGAAGCCGCTTTGTTCTATCTCATTTTTTTGATATAAGATATTTTGATTGATTTTTTTACCATGATGCGATATAATGAAAGAAGAATGTAAAAATATAAATTCCGGAGGTAAGAAAATGCGAATGATAGGAAATCTTTTCTGGTTTTTTCTGGGTGGCGGTATTGTTGCATTGTTGTGGTTTTTTGTAGGTATTATATGTTGTTGTACAATCATTTGTATTCCGGTCGGATTGCAATGCTTTAAATTTGCAAGCTTTACCCTTTTTCCTTTTGGAAGAACCATGCAGACGCGGGATAATACAGTAAATATTTTACTTAATGCAATCTGGATTATTGTCTTTGGCTGGGAAATTGCATTAACCTCTGTTGTGATAGGGGCAATTTGGTGCATAACCGTAGTTGGAATCCCGATGGGCGTGCAGTGCATCAAATTTGCAAGATTGGCATTGGTGCCCTTTGGAACTGTGATTGTGCCTGCGAGATAAACCGACAGTCGGTAAATGTAAGTGTGGCTGCGATTGCTTCAGCAGTAATCGGGATGGCTTATGTTGCGTTTTTTTGCATATTATTTAACTTGTGAGGATAAAAAATAGAAACCGTATCGACTGATTTTTAGTTCTGAATTGATTTGAACTATATGGATATGTCGAATTTTGTCGAAAGGAGAAATAAAATGAAAAAAGGTTTATTAGGTTGCGGAATAGCGTTAGGTGTATTTGTTTTAATTATTATTTTACTATTTGCAGGATTGTTTCTTCTTTTGAGAGGGGAAGAACAAAAACCACCACAGATTACAATAGGAGAGTTTCCGTTTATTGTTGAATATGAAATGAACGGAGAAACTTTTCTTATTGAAGATACTGTTGTTTGTGAGTTTAATGGATATGATTTATCAGCACTTACATTTAATAAGCCAAGGAGTTGGAGGAGTAAGTTAAAAAGTGGAGAAAAAGAGAAACTACTTATTATAAGAGAGGACAATAAGCCTTCAGCAATAAAAGAGGGTAGACATAATGAGTGGGCGGAATTAAGAGTGTTTTATGGAAGTGAAGAACACTATATGGGAGATCCTACTGCGAAATCATTGACTCATAGATATCCGCAATTTATATATTATGAAACTTACACTGAAAATGGAGAAAGCAGGTATCGATGGGGGACAGAACTTACCGAAGAAGATTTAAAAAAATATTTTGGTATTACTGTGAAAAGATTTGAATTTAGTGAACCAATTAAAAATGAATTTAAATGATTTTCAGTTCTAATTTGATATGAACTCGACATCCAAAAGGTTTGCATCTAAATCTTATGCCTCGCAATTGCGTTGCATAGCAACGCATCGATATGAATTCTGACGAATTCTCGATATGTGCTTTGCACTCGATATGCCTGACGGCTCGATATGTTGCCTTGCGGCAACGAGAATTCATATCATATCGAGTTTGAACAAAGCGAAAACATATCGATTTATGAAGTAAAATATCGAGCAAACTTTTAGTTTGCATATCGACAAAAAAGTTTGCATCTAAACCTTATGCTTCGCAATATAAAGAGTGTCGAATGTTGTCGAAAGGAGAGTGCATATGAAGAAAGAAATGGCAATAGGTTGCGGAATAGGTTGTGGAACTTCTTTATTATTGGTAATCGTTGTTGTTAGTTTTATGATGTGGTTTTCTAATATAATTGACGACAGTTTATCAAAAAAAGAGATTTTCAAGTTGGTAAAAGACAATTATTCTATAATTTTAGATGATATAGAAGAAAAAGACTTTTCCGATACTGAAAAATTAAAAGGAGTACAGGAAGTATATTCTGATACAGAAATAGTAGATGTATATTGTGGAGGAAGTGGATTTGGGTCTGCAACAAGCTATTATGGCTTTTATTACTCTCCCGATGGGTTACCCAAAGATTCTTGGTGTGGCAGTAGTTTTGGAAGACCTGAACAGCTAAAACCTGATGGTGAAGGTTTCTCTATTAAATATTCAAATGATGACAATTGCTATTATACAGAAAAAATAAGAGATAACTTTTTCTATTATGAAGCACATTTTTAAATTGCATCTAAACTTCATGCCTCGCAATATAAAGAGTGTCGAATGTTGTCGAAAGGAATGTTTGAAATGAAAAAGAAAGTGACTAATTATATAATTATTATAGGCACAGTTCTTTTTGTTGTTGGTTTTTATGCAATTTTTATCAAAGCTGGATTGCCCTATCTGGATCCAACTCCAGAAATGACAAGAAGGTGGATGCTTTATTATAATGTAGGCAAAGTAACTATGCCAATAGGCATTGGTTTAGTATTAGCAAGTCTTTTTTTGAAATTGCTGAATTACTTGAATAAAAAATAATTTTTTATTATATAGGAAATTACAACATTTATGTTGTAATTTCTGGAATAACAAAATTGCTTCCTTAATCTCACGCCCGCAGGCGGGGCTTCTATCAGAAGCTTTTTTACTTTATAGGAAACTTCGTTCCTATAAAGAAAAAAGAATTTAATGCCCGTGCGAAATTTTCCGCTAATAGCGGAAACGCACATGGGCGTAACAAAGCGTTATGCTTCTTCTTACCGCCTTATATAAATTTGAAATTACCTGCAAATTTAGAGGCGGTTGCGGCGAAGCCGCTTTGTTCTTTCTAACTTGACAAGAACTTCCGTTAAAAATTAGCTGCATCTAAACCTTATGCACCGCAATTAATAAATATCGAATATTGTCGAAAGGTGAAGAAATTTGAACAAGAAAATTGTAAAATCAGCATTTATAATTCTAGTACTGTGTGTTTTATTTGTTATGAAAACGAATGAATTGAGAACCAAATGATTTAAGATAGCGGGATAGTTATCAAGACGAAAAAATATTTTTGAATAGAAGGGAACAGAATATGTACAAATATTTATTATGGGATGTAGACGGAACCGTGCTTGATTTTCTTGCATCGGAGGCATATGCAATCAGGACTTTGTTCGGAAAATATGAGCTTGGTGTCTGTACGGATGAAATGCTTAGGTCATATTCGGCAATCAATGTAAAATACTGGCAGAAATTGGAAAAAAACGAGCTTACCAAGGAAGAAATTTTGGTGGGAAGATTTCGTGAATTTTTCGGAAATATCGGGGTGGATACAAGTATTGCAGAAGCATTTAACAAGGATTATCAGGTGACGTTGGGTGACTACGTTGCGTTTGTTGATGGGGCAAAGGAAATTCTGTTGTCGCAGAAAGGAAATTATATGCTGGCTGCTGTTACAAACGGCACAAAAATTGCACAGGAAAAAAAGTTACGCCTTTCGGGACTGGATGAAATTTTTGATGCGATTTTTATATCGGAAAATGTTGGTGTGGAGAAACCGAACAAGGCATATTTTGACTATGTTTTTGAAGCACTCGGAATTCTTGATAAGAAAGAGGTGTTACTAATCGGCGATTCTCTGACTAGTGATATGAAGGGCGGAACTGCCGCCGGGATTGACACTTGCTGGTTTAATCCCAAGCGCCAGCCAAACACATTGAATATTCCGGTCACGTATGAAATCCAGCACCTGTCCCAAATCGGAAAAATTGTCAGTATGAATGGAATAAAATGAATAATTGTGTTGACTTTTGGCAGATTTTGTGTTATAATCCTTTGTTGTTAGTAGTTCCTATATTTTTTGTTGGGAGTGAAGAATCATAATAGCTTTAGAAGAAAAAATATTAAAAGAGGGCAGGGTTTTGCCGGGCGACATTCTCAAGGTTGACTGCTTTTTAAACCATCGTATCGACGTTCCCTTTCTGTTAGAAATGGGAAAGGAGATTGCGCGTCTTTATGAAAATGCACCTGTGAATAAAATCCTTACAATTGAAACATCGGGAATTCCCATTGCATTTGCTGCGGCACAGTATATGAATGTTCCGGTTGTTTTTGCAAAAAAGGACAAGTCCGGGAATATATCCAACGATGTTTACTCCTCCAAGGTAACTTCCTTTACCAGAAAAAATGTATATGATGCGGTAGTCAGCAAAAGCTTTCTGAACGATGCGGACAAGGTTCTCATCATAGATGATTTTCTTGCAAAGGGGAATGCCTTGACAGGATTGATTGATATTATAGGTCAGGCAGGTGCAGAGCTGTGCGGTTGTGCCATCGCAATAGAGAAAGGATTCCAGGGCGGCGGCGATGAAATGCGTGCAAAAGGAATCCGAGTGGATTCTCTGGCGATTGTGGAATCCATGTCCGAAAACTCGTTGGAGTTTCGTAAATCATTTTAGTATGTAAAGCAATTTACATAAATATTTTTTGCCAAAAAGGCAGGAGGGTTTTAAAATGAAAAAATTATTTTCATTTCTTCTCGCTGCTGTAATGCTCGTAGCATCAGTTAGTATGTTGACAGCTTGCGGCGGGGAAAAGGCAGATGCTGATTTTAAGATTGGCTTCATTTTCTTACACGATGAAAACTCAACCTATGACAAGAACTTTCTTGATGCTGCAGAAGCAGCAACCAAAGAGTTGGGTCTTTCAGCAGACCAGGTTATCTTCAAGACCAATGTTCCTGAGGGTAACGAATGTTATGAATCTGCAGCAGACCTTGCAGACCAGGGCTGTGACATTGTGTTCGCAAACAGCTTTGGACATGAGCCGTATATGTTAAAGGCTGCAAAGGAATTCCCTGAGGTTGAATTCTGTCATGCTACAGGTACTACCGCTCACACCGAAAAGGTAGCAAACTTCCACAATGCGTTTGCATCTATTTACGAAGGAAGATACCTTGCAGGTATTGCAGCTGGTATGAAGCTCAACGAAATGATTGAAGCAGGCAAAATTACTGCTGATCAGGCTAAGATGGGTTATGTTGGTGCATATACCTATGCTGAGGTTATTTCCGGATATACTTCTTTCTACCTTGGTGCAAAATCTGTTTGCCCGAGCGTAACCATGGAAGTACAGTTCACTGGAAGCTGGTATGACGAAGCACTTGAAAAGGAAGCAGCTACAAAGCTTCTGAGCAACAACTGTGTATTAATCAGCCAACATGCTGACTCTATGGGTGCTCCTACTGCTTGTGAAAACGCAGGTGTACCGAATGTTTCCTATAACGGAAGCACACAGAGTGCTTGCCCGAACACCTTCATTGTTTCTTCCAGAATTGACTGGGCTCCTTACTTCAAGTACATCATCAACGCAGTAAAGAACGACGAAGAAATTGTTTACGACTGGTGTGAAGGCTTTGAAGCAGGCTCCGTTGCACTTACCGATGTCAATGAGGCAGTTGCAGCAGCAGGCACCAAGGAAGCAATCGAAGAAGCAAAGGCTAAGTTGATTGCCGGAGAAATCCATGTATTTGATACAAATAACTTCACAGTTGAAGGCAAGAAGCTTGATTCATATCTTGCTGATGTAGACACAGATGCTGACTACCAGAAGGATACAGAAGCAATCAAGGACGGATATTTCCATGAGTCAGAATATCGGAGTGCTCCTTACTTTGACATTCAGATTGATGGTATCACATTGTTGAACAGCATGTTCTAATTGTAACCGATGTAGGGCGGGGGATTCCTCCGCCCTATGTTAAATTTTGCAGCTTTCGTTTTTTGCTAAGCAAAAGCATGTGTGTTTAGCAAAGTATGAAAGAAAATTATGGTAGGTGATTTGTATGAAACAAAATATTGCGCTTGAACTCAAAAATATAACCAAGACCTTCGGTAGTGTGGTTGCGAATAAAAATGTTTCTCTGCAGGTGAGAAAGGGCGAGATCCTTTCCATTCTCGGAGAAAACGGAAGCGGAAAGACTACGCTTATGAATATGGTTTCCGGCATCTACTATCCCGATAGCGGTCAAATGCTGATTGACGGACAAGAGGTTAGCATTTCTTCTCCAAAGGATGCATTCCGTTATAAGATAGGAATGATACATCAGCATTTTAAGCTTGTAGATGTCTTTAGTGCTGCGGAAAATATCATTCTGGGTGTGGAGGAAGAAAAGAAATTCGATATGCCCCAATATATCGAGAGAATCAAGGAAATTACTGATCAGTACGGATTTGAACTGGATCCATATAAGAAAATATATGAGATGTCAGTTTCGGAAAAGCAAACGGTTGAAATTATCAAGGTGTTGTTTCGTGGAGCTGATATCCTGATTCTGGACGAGCCGACGGCGGTGCTGACACCACAAGAAACCACAAAGCTTTTCAAGGTGCTCAGAAATATGCGTGAAAGCGGAAAAGCGATTATTATCATAACGCATAAATTGCACGAGGTGCTTTCTCTTTCTGATAATGTTGCCGTTCTTCGGAAAGGTGAATATATCGGAACTGTAAAGACCTCCGAAACAAACGAAACCGAACTGACCGAAATGATGGTAGGAAAGAAGATTTCGTTAAATATCGAGAGAAGTATGCCGAAAAACACATGCGACAGACTTGTGGTTGATAAAATCAGTTGTATCAATCGTGAAGGCGTTAAGCTTCTGGACAATGTATCCTTTCATGTGCGTGCAGGTGAAATTCTGGGTGTTGCCGGAATTGCCGGTAGCGGACAGAGAGAACTGCTGGAAGCAATTGCAGGCCTGCAGCATCTTACTGCAGGGAGGATTACCTACATTGATCCGAAAACCAACCAGGAGGAAGACCTCCGTGATAAAACGCCGTTGGAAATCCGTCAGATGGGCGTAAGACTTGCCTTTGTTCCGGAGGACAGACTTGGAATGGGACTGGTCGGCAACATGGATATAGTGGATAACATGATGCTCAGAAGCTACAAAAAGGGAAAATCGGTATTTCTTCAGCGAAAGACTCCGAAAACGCTGGCAGAAGAGGTCATTGAACGCTTAGAGGTAGCAACCCCTTCAGTGAATACCCCGGTAAGAAGACTTTCGGGTGGAAATGTGCAGAAAATTCTTGTAGGTCGGGAAATTGCATCCGCTCCGACTGTTTTAATGGCGGCATACCCGGCAAGAGGACTTGATATCAACTCCTCTTACACAATCTATAATCTTTTGAACGAGCAGAAAGAACAAGGCGTAGCCGTAATCTTTGTCGGAGAAGACTTAGACGTTTTAATTGAGCTTTGCGATAGAATTCTGGTAATCGGCTCGGGAAAAATTGCAGGCATTGTGGACGGAAGAAATATCACAAAGGAAGAAATTGGTCTGTTGATGACAAAATCATCAGAAGAAAATGGTGAAAAGGAGGTTGCAGAGGATGGGAAAACTGAATAACTGCATGATAAAGGCATTTTGCAATCCGCCGGTTCATATTGCAAAAAGAGATACCCTTGTGTGGTGGAAAGCATGGGGAATCAGAACAATTTCTGTATTGCTTGCTTTGGTGGTATGTGGTATCATCACCATTGCGTTGACCGGTATCAACCCGATCAATCTGTATGTTACCATGTTTGAAGGTGCTGTGGGAACCCCGCGTCTTGTGTGGAATTTGTTGCAGAATACTGCAATCCTTCTCTGCGTGTCGCTGGCGGTAACTCCTGCGTTTAAGATGCGTTTCTGGAATATCGGTGCGGAGGGACAGATTTTAATCGGCGGTCTTGCAACTGCAGTTTGTATGATTTTTCTGGGAGGAAAAATTCCGTCTGCACTTCTGATTCTCATCAGCTTTGTTGCAAGTATCGTGGCAGGTGCAATCTGGGGTGTCTTTCCTGCCTATTTTAAAACCCGGTTTAATTCTAACGAAACATTGTTTACCTTGATGATGAATTATATTGCCATTCAGCTGGTTGCATATTTTACTCTGGAATGGTCGGTGCCAAAGGGCTCCGGCACGCCCAGAACTCTGGAATACGGACAACTTCCCATGCTCTTTAGTCAGAAATATTTAATCAATATTCTGATTGTTGTCCTGCTTACGGTTATCATGTATATATACTTGAAATATAGCAAGCATGGGTATGAAATTTCAGTCGTCGGTGAAAGTGAAAACACAGCAAAATACATCGGAATCAATGTAAAAGAAGTGGTTTTAAGAACCATGCTTATTTCGGGTGCAATCTGTGGTATTGCAGGCTTTTTGCTCGTTGCAGGAACAGACCATTCGTTAAAGAGTGATACCTCCGGCGGAAGAGGCTTTACTGCCATTATGGTTTCCTGGCTGGCAAAGTTTAATCCTATCTTTATGGTACTTACCTCACTACTCATCGTATTTCTGGAAAAGGGAGCATCCAAAATATCAGAAGTATACAGACTCAACTCGTCTTTTTCTGATATCATCACGGGAATTATCATATTCTTCATCATAGGCGCAGAATTCTTTGTCAATTATGCAATAAAAATCAGCAAAAAGGAAAAGGAGGCAAATGTATGATAGCAACCATTATTCAACGTGCAGTTATGCAGGGTACTCCGTTGCTTTTCGGTTCAACCGGTGAAATCCTCACAGAAAAATCGGGACATCTCAACTTAGGAATTCCCGGTATTATGTATGTAGGTGCAATCAGCGGTGTTGCAGGTGCTTTTCTTTACGAGCATGGTGTGGGTGCAAATATGAATCCGTTTCTTGCGGTGTTGATTCCTTTGCTTTGCTCCTTGCTTGCATCCACCCTTATGGGTTTGATTTACTGCTTCTTGACGGTTACACTCCGTGCAAATCAGAATGTTACCGGTCTTGCATTGACAACATTCGGTATCGGTATCGGTAACTTTTTCGGTGGCTCGCTGATTAAGCTTGTGGATATGGATGTTCCTTCAATTTCGCTTTCTGCAACGAGTACCATTTTTAAAACACAGCTTCCGTTTGCAGATAAGCTTGGCTGGTTCGGGACAATCTTTCTTTCTCACGGTTTTTTAGTCTATGTGGCGATTATTGTTGCATTGATATCTTCTTATGTGCTGAATAAGACAAGAACCGGTCTGCATCTCAGAGCAGTAGGGGAAAGCCCGGAAACGGCAGATGCTGTGGGAATCAATGTTACAAAATATAAGTATCTTTCTACCTGTATCGGAAGTGCGATTGCAGGTCTGGGAGGACTTTACTATGTCATGGACTATGCAAACGGTGTATGGTCAAACAATGGCTTCGGAGACAGAGGCTGGCTTTCGATTGCGTTGGTTATCTTCTCTATATGGCGTCCTTCTGTCAGTATCCTCGGCTCGATTCTGTTCGGATTTTTGTATGTAATTCCGACTTATATTCCGGATATTACCGTAAGCACGAAAAAGCTGTTTGAGATGCTTCCTTATATCGTAACCATTCTTGTACTGGTTATCACCAGTATCAGAGATAAAAAGGAAAATCAGCCTCCGGCGGCTTTGGGATTACATTATTTCAGAGAAGAAAGATAAAGGGAGTGTTTTAACATGATATTTGATAAATTAGAGCAAAGCTCACTATATTATGGTGTACATGAACGGTTTGAAGCTGCATTTGCGTTTATCAAAAAGGCAGAGGAGGAAAATCTCCCCGTCGGCAAATATGAGCTGGATGGAAAGAATCTGTATGCAATCGTGCAGGAGTATACCACCAAGGCAGAGGAAGAAGGAAAATTTGAGGGACATGAAAAGTATATCGACATCCAGTATGTGATTTCCGGCATAGAACGGATTGAGGTTGTGGATATTAAAAAGGCAGTACCAAAAACGGAGTACAATGCCGAAAAGGATGTTACCTTCTACGAGGATTCCGACCAGGCTGGTCAAGGAGTAATCGGAGCCGGGGACTACGGAATTTTCTTCCCGCATGATATTCATAAGCCGGGACTTACCTTCGGTACAGAAGCTACTACGGTAAGAAAAATTGTGGTCAAGATTAAAATGTAAAAATCGAATACTTTTTCAAGACAAAAAAAGAGCTTTTAATTTGCCTCCCTTTGTGCTACAATGAAAGTACGAAGGGAGGCAATAACGTAGAAGGGAATGTCTGCGTGATTGCCTGTGCGAAACAAAGCATTCTGCTTCTTCTTACCGCTCTGTGTCACTTTCAAGTACAAAATTATTTTATAGAGCGGTTGCGGCGAAGCCGCTTTGTTCCCATACAGATAAGAGAAATTTTGTATTTTGTGCCGATGTATGACGGCAGAAAGGAGATTTTTATGAAAATAAAACTAAATCGGGAGCAGGTTATGGACAAGATTTATGCCTGCTGGCTGGGGAAAAATATCGGCGGAACCATGGGTGCTCCGTATGAAGGCAAGCAAGAAATGCAGGATATTAACGGCTTTGCAACCAAAAAGGGTGAACCGTTACCGAATGATGATTTGGATTTACAGTTAATCTGGTTGACAGCAATGGAAGAAACCGGACCGCACGCATTGTCAGCAAATGTGTTGGCAGATTATTGGCTGATGTACATTCCGCCGCATTGGAATGAATACGGAGTTGGCAAGAATAATGCACAGCATGGCATCATTCCTCCGATGTCGGGAGAATTCTGCAATGAGGAATGGAAGCATTCAAACGGTGCGTGGATTCGTTCAGAGGTATGGGCGTGCATGACACCGGGATTTCCGAATATTGCAGTAAAATATGCGTTGATGGATGCTTGTGTTGACCATGGAATTTCCGAGGGTACCTATGCAGAAATGTTTACCGCATCCTTGGAAAGTCTTGCATTTTTTGAGTCGGATATCAGAACACTTGTAGAAAATGCACTGACCTATATTCCGAAGAATTGCCGTGTTGCAAGAAGTGTTAATCTTGTTCTTTCGGAATATGACAAGAAAACCCCGTGGAGAGAAGTTCGTGAGCTGATTGTCAAGGATAACGAGGATTTGGGTTGGTTCCAGGCACCTGCAAATGTTGCATACACCGTGCTCGGGTTGATTTACGGTGAGGGAGATTTTAAAAAGAGCATGATTTACGCAATTGACTGTGGTGACGATACAGACTGTACCGGTGCAACCTGCGGTGCAATTTTAGGTATCACGCAGGGGACAAAGGGAATTCCGGAGGACTGGCGTGAGTATATCGGCGACCGGATTATTTCGCTTGCAGTCGACCGCGGCTCTATCTGGAATTTACCGAATAGCTGTACGGAAATGACTGAGCGTGTTGCCCAGATGATTCCGAGCGTATTAAAGGCAAATGGTGTTTATATGGAATTCACCGACGGCGAAACTGAGTATAATAAGGAAGAAGCGCTTGCAATCTTAAAGGATGTTTCGGATGATTTTATTCACCGTTGTCCGAACTCCTTTGAAATCAGGAATCTGCATGTTCAAGCAGTTCTGGAATGTCCGGACGGTATTACGGTACGGGCAAATGAGGATTTTAAATTCCGGATTGTATTCAAAAATCTTAAGTATCGCCCGAAGCATCTGCAATTGAGTGCATTCCTGCCGGAAGGCTGGACAGCAGATTATAGTCGTATGGTATATCTGTCACACGTTACGCCGAACACAGACGGAAGAACCGTTGCAGAGTTTGTAGTCCATGTCGGAGAAAAGGTGGAAGCAATGAATCGCATTTACATTCATGCTGATTCTGTGAACTATACTGCACCGCTTACCCTGCCGCTTGTGGTGGTTGGCTGAAATTTTGTACCGATTGGTGAAAAAAGGTAGACAAAACACATAAAATATGATAAACTAAATAAAGTAAGGAAATCCTCGTATTTTACAACAGTGTACAACCTGATTTATTCAGGAGGGGGCAGCGAGGTCGCTGTCTCGGATTTACGCAAGGTTCGCATGGCACTCTGCGAGTGCGCCTGAAAGAAACTCCATCGAATAAAGGAATCACCTTGTGATTTAATATTCGCCTCCGTTTCTTTCAGAGAAAAGTGTGTTGTAAAAGCGGGGATTTTATCTTTTGTATCATATCACAAGGGAAGTGTTAGATTTGCAGATATTTATTGATGATGTAACCTTTGATGCATGGGATTTACATTTTGTAGAAGAGTTTGGTGTTTTCCGGGCAACCGAAATGGTGCTTGATTTTTTTGAACATAACCGGCATCCGTTTTTGTATGACACCTATCAGCTTGCCCATTTTTTGCAGGTGGAGCAAAAGCAGCTTTTGACGATACTCGGTCGGTGCGACACACTTTACCGAAAGGTAAAGCTTCCGAAAAAGAATGGCGGTGTGCGTATAATTTCTGCCCCGCTTCGTGATTTGAAGCAGATGCAAAAAATAATCCTGGAACACTTTTTAAAAAAACTACCGGTATCCGAGCATGCAACCGCTTATAAAGAGGGTGGAACAATCCGGAAAAATGCAAGTGTTCATTGCGGAAAGAAATATCTGCTCAAGCTTGACATTGAGGATTTTTTTGACTGTATTTCTGCAGAACGTGTTTATAAAAGTGCGTTTCATACCCAGTATTTTCCACAGAAAATCGGAAAAATTCTGACCAGACTTTGTACAAAAAACGGCTATTTGCCGCAAGGAGCCCCTACCTCGCCGATGCTTTCCAATCTTGTGATGCGTCCGTTTGATATGGTGATGGGGAATTGGTGTAAAAAGCATAACATCGGTTATACACGTTATTGTGACGATATCACCTTTTCTGCGGATGTGCCGTTATATGTTGCATATGTTAAGGCAAAATCCTTGCTTGAGAAAATGGATTTTTGCCTGAACGAGGAAAAAACAAAATTTATCCGTTCTTCAAACCGTCAGGTTGTAACCGGTCTGACGGTCAATGAATGCATCCATGTCACAGCAGACTATAAAAGAAAGCTCCGGCAGGAAATTCATTTTGTACTGAAATTCGGACTGAAGGATGCTCTGTTGCACACAACACCCAATCCGTTTGTCACAGAGCAAGCAGTACATACCGAGCGATATTTTCAAAGTCTGATGGGAAGAATCCATTTTGTTTTGCAGATTGAACCGGAAAACCGATATTTTTTGGAAGCGGAACAAAAGCTAAAAGGAATCAATCATTGACAAAAAAATTAAAAAATTACTTGCAACAAGTAATAATATGTGATAAAATATACAAAAAAAGAAAAGGGTGGTAATTTTTATGGAAAAAGAAACAACAAGAAGTAATTTTACCGGTAAAATCGGTTTTGTGCTTGCTGCGGCAGGCTCAGCGGTCGGACTGGGAAACATCTGGAGATTCCCGTACCTGGCGGCAAAATACGGTGGCGGAATTTTCCTGCTGGTATATATCATTTTGGCAGTTACCTTTGGTTTTGCACTGATGACTGCGGAAATTGCAATCGGAAGAAAAACAGGGCTTAGTGCAATCGGTGCATTCAAGCGATTGGATAAGCGCTTTTCCTTTGTTGGCTGGCTTGCGGCAATTGTTCCGGCAATTATTTTACCGTATTATTCCGTAATCGGTGGCTGGGTTATCAAATATCTGTATGCATTTGTCAGCGGTGGTGCAATGGATGCGGCACAGGATGCATATTTCGGCGGATTTATTTCCTCCAATGCAGAGCCGGTGTTCTGGTTCATGCTCTTTATCGGTGCAACCGCATTGATTGTTTTAGCAGGTGTGGAAAAGGGAATTGAGAAGGTCAGCAAGATTATGATGCCGGTATTGGTTGTTCTTTCCTTAGTGATTGCAATTTATTCTGTTTGTCTGCCGGGAGCAATTGAGGGTGTTAAGTATTATGTTTTACCGGATTTCTCAAAATTCTCCGCAACCACTGTGCTTGCGGCAATGGGACAGCTATTCTATTCCATGTCGCTTGCAATGGGTATCATGATTACATACGGCTCTTACATGAAGAAGGATGTAAATCTGGAATCCTCGGTAACACAAATTGAAATTTTTGATACCGGTATTGCATTCTTGGCAGGCATGATGATTATTCCTGCAGTGTTTGTATTCTCCGGCGGTACACCGGAGGCACTCGGAAAAGGTCCCAGCCTGATGTTTGTAACTCTCCCGAAGGTATTTGAAAGTATGGCAGGCGGTACCGTGATTGGTATTATATTCTTCCTTTTGGTACTTTTTGCTGCACTCACCTCCTCCATCTCTCTGATGGAAACGGTCGTTTCGATTGTTTGTGATAAAGCAAAAATCGGCAGACGTCTGGCTTGTCTGGTTGTTTTTGTGGGTTCTGTATTGCTTGGTCTTTTGTCAACCTTAGGTTATGGTGTATGGGCAGAAGTAAAAATCATCGGAATGCAGTTTTTGGATTTCTTTGACTTTATCAGCAATAGTGTATTGATGCCGATTGTTGCATTATGTACCTGTGTTTTTGTTGGTTATTTCTTAAAACCGCAGGCAATTGTGGATGAGGTTGAGGTTTCCGGCAAATTCAAGAGAAAAGGAATCTTTACGGTAGTAATCAAATATCTTGCACCGATTTGTATTGTGCTGATTCTGATTTCTTCTGTATTGGATGCCTTTGGCGTGTTCAAGATTTAATAAGGTTTGTATGGGGATGTAATAATGAGGTTTTTACATCCCCATTTTTTTGCTTTATAGGAAACTTCGTTCCTATAAAGCAAAAAAAATTGAATGCCCGTGCGAAATTTTCCACCATTGGTGGAAACGCACTTGGGCGTAACTAAAGCAGTGGCAACCAACGACTCGTTGTCTCGACTTTGCGAGAGTAACTCGTCGGGTTGCTGTTGCATACGACGCAAAACGAAATCAAAGATTTCTGTGCGTCAGTAACCATTATGCCTCTTCTTACCGTTCTGCATTAGTTCAAAGTACACGATAATTTTATGGAGCGGTTGCGGCGAAGCTGCTTTGTTCAATAAAACAAAATTTGTACACCCGGAATTGAAAAAAAGTGAATTGATTTTATAGGTAATTTATGGTATACTTAAGAAAAGGGGGTTTTATTATGCCAAACTATATCAATTATGTAAATATTTGTCAGGGAAGTAAATCAGTTCCCCGGTTTTCCAACGGAAATACATTACCGCTGACACAACGTCCGTTTGCAATGGTGTCCTTTGCACCGCAGACAGAAGGTGGCACAAGCTGGTGGTTCCATCCGGATGTTCCGTCGGTTGAGGGGATTCGTCTGACGCATCAGCCCAGTCCGTGGATTGCAGACTATGGTATGCTTCTGATGACACCGCAATCGGATGTGATTGCGGATGCTTATCCGGCGGCATGGTCAGGCTATCGGAGAAAAGATGCGGTTTTACGACCGGATTATATGAAGATTAATTTCCTGCGTTCTAAGTGTAGCATGGAGGTTGCGCCGACAGAACGGTGTGCCAGCGTCAGAGCTACCTTTGATACAGAGCTTGGTCGTTGCATCACCTTATTTAACATCAAAGGGGATGCAGAATTCGAGGTGCGTAAGGATGGCATCTACGGTTGTACCGATGCAAGAAGCGGTATGGACTATGCAGAAAACTTCAAAATGTATTTTGTGTTAAAACCACAAAATGATTGGATTGATACGGATGCGTGCCGTGTGATTATGGCGGATGGTAAGCAGAACGGTATCCACTTAGCAGTAAAAGACGGTGTAAAAGAATGTAAGTACAATTTTGCAATTTCCTACATCAGCTTTGAGCAGGCAGAATGGAATTTAAAGGAAACAGAGGGTAAGGATTTTGATGCAATTCGTGCTGAAAACGAAAAAATCTGGGAGGATTATCTTGCACAGATTGAAATTACAGCCGATGAAAAAACCATGAAAACCTTCTATTCCTGTATGTACCGTACCGGACTTTATCCGCATATGGCATATGAAACCACTCCGGAAGGAGAGGCGGTTCACTATAGCCCGAATCAGGGGAAAACCTGCCCGGGTGTGAGATATACCGATAACGGCTTCTGGGATACCTACAGAACAGAGTTCCCGCTGTTCTCCTTGTTAAAGCCGGAGCTTTACCGGGATGTGTTGGAAAGTGTGTTAAACGATTATCGGGAGGGTGGCTTCCTGCCCCGGTGGGTTTCTATCGGTGAGGTCGGATGTATGCCGAGTACATTGCTTGATTCCATCATTGCGCAGGCAGCAACCTGCGGTATTGCAGACGGACAGCTTCTGAAGGATTTGTTAGAGGCGATGAAGCATCATGCAAACCATAAATCAGAGGATGCACGATTCGGAAGAACCGGTATCGAAGCTTTTGTAAAGCTTGGCTATGTTCCTTATGACCAATTCCATGAAAGTGTGAACCTGACGCTCGATTTTGCTTATGGTGATTATTGTATCGCAAAGGTGGCAGAAAAAGCCGGAGATTCGGAGGCAGTTGCAGAATATACAAAACGTGGACAGTATTATCGGAATATTTTTGATTCGGAAACCGGATTTATGCGTGCAAAGCATACCGAAGGCGGTTGGAGGCCGGATTTTGATCCGTATTCCTGGGGTGCAGATTATACCGAAGCAAGTGCATGGCAGACCACATTCTCTGTTCCGCATGATTTAGACGGTCTGGCAGAGCTGTTTGGTGGCAAGGATGCGTTATTAAAACGTCTCGACAATATCTTTTCGCTGAAGCCTGATTACCGTGTCGGCGGCTATGGCATAGAAATTCATGAAATGACCGAAATGGCGGCAGTGGATTTTGGCTTGTGCGCAATCAGTAATCAGCCGAGCTTCCTGCTCCCGTATATCTACGCATATTTTGGAGAGATGGAAAAAACACAAAAGTGGGTAAAGCATCTCTGTGACAATGCCTTCTCCTATGAGGATGACGGTTTCCCCGGCGATGAGGATAACGGAACAACGGCGGCATGGTATATTTTCGGTCAGCTCGGACTCTATCCGGTCTGCCCGGCAGATGACCGTTGGGTGAAGATTCCTGCATTGGTCGAGGGTAAGGTAAATGGCGTACCCATTGAAGAATGGAAGAAGAATATAGGTAAATAAGAAATTGTATCGGAGCATGGGGAACCGTTGCTCCGATATTTTTTATTGCAATATTTACAAATGTATGCTATAATGAATTCAAGCAAAGCTTGAATTCAGCGATATAAATCTCTTGCGAGATTTTCGATATGTGCTATCGCACTCGATATGCCTTACGGCTCGATATGTTGCTGACGCAACGAGATTTATATCATTTCGAGTTTTGAGTGAAACGAAAAACATATCGAATTTACGGAGTAAATATATCGAGCAAACTTTAGTTTGCATATCGACAAAAAATTAGTGTCATCTAAATTGTTCACTAATTTTATCGATAATGTCGAATATTATTGAAAGGGGATGTGAGTGTATTGAAAACAGAAAAATATTTATTATATCTAAAATCGTCAGAGGAAATTGTAACTGCTGATGCTAAATACCAATTCGATGAAGATAATGATTTAATAAAAGTCAAATTGGTTGTGGAAGAAAATATAATTGAAGTAGATGGCGACTGTGCAGAAAATGTTTTTAGAAAACTCTCCTCCAAATTATCTAATAAATATAAAATACACTCATGTTATACCTGTAGATACGGAAATTTTTGTCCTTATGGAGACC
>SVJN01000144.1 GCA_015068965.1 Oscillospiraceae bacterium | reverse complement strand
GCAGTTCTTCGGTGCAAGAGCAAATCTGGCAAAGCTTTTATTGATGAGCTTAAACGGCGGTCGGGATGAACGCTACGGAGACCAGGTTGCACCAAAGGGAGAAGCCTTTGAAGGAGATTACTTAGATTATGATACTGTCTGCAGGCTGATGACAACCTACCGCACCTGGCTTGCAAAAACTTATGTGACGGCAATGAACATGATTCATTATATGCACGATAAATATGCCTATGAAAAAATTCAGATGGCGTTGCATGATACCGATGTACACCGCTTCATGGCGTTCGGCATTGCCGGACTTTCGGTTCTTGCGGATTCGCTCTCTGCAATTAAGTATGCAAAGGTAAAGGTGCTTCGGGATGAAACCGGCTTGATTACCGGCTTTGAAACCGAAGGTGATTTCCCGAAATACGGAAATGACGATGACCGGGTAGACAGGATTGCAAAGGAGCAGGTGGAATTGTTCTTTGCAGAATTGAAGAAGAACCCGACCTATCGGAATGCAGAGCATACCTTGTCTATTTTAACCATTACCTCCAATGTGGTATATGGCAAAAAGACCGGCAGCACACCCGACGGAAGAAAAGCGGGAGAACCCTTCGCACCGGGTGCAAATCCGATGCATGGCAGAGATTTAAACGGTGCGTTGGCATCCTTAAACTCTGTTGCAAAAATTTCCTATGATACTTGTAAGGATGGAATTTCCAATACCTTCTGTATTGTTCCGCAAGCTTTGGGAAATGATGCAGAAAGCCGTTACGCAAACCTTGTTTCGGTCATTGACGGATATTTTGCACAGAACGCACAGCACTTGAATGTTAATGTGTTTAACCGTGATTTGTTGATTGAGGCAGCTGAGCATCCGGAAAAATATCCGAATCTGACCATTCGTGTGTCAGGCTATGCAGTAAACTTCCACAAGCTTTCAAAAGAGCAGCAGCAGGAGGTTATTTCCAGAACCTTCCATTCCGGAATGTGAGAGGGAACGATATGAAAACCGGAAGAATCCATTCCTTTCAGAGCATGGGTGCAGTAGACGGTCCCGGTGTTCGTTATGTTGTATTTCTGCAAGGGTGTCCGCTTCGGTGTTGCTATTGCCATAACCCGGATACCTGGGAGCAAAATGGGGGAGAGGAATATACAACCGATGCGGTAACGGAGAAAATTCTTCGTTACCGCTCCTATTTCGGAGAACATGGCGGCGTTACCGTCTCGGGCGGAGAACCGCTTTTACAATGGGAATTTGTAAAAGAGCTTTTTGAAAAGCTCCAAAAGAAGGGCATCCATACGGCGCTTGACACCTCGGCACACGGAAGCTTGTCGGGTGCAGAGCAGGTACTGGAGTATACCGACCTTGTGCTTTGTGATGTGAAATTTACAACTGAAGCAGCTTATCGGAAAAACTGTGGCGGAAGTCTGGAAACGGTGCAAAAATTTTTAAAGCTTTGCGAAGATAAAAAAATCCCGGCCTGGATTCGTCATGTTGTGGTGCCGGGATTGACCGATTCCGAAGCAGAAATCAGACAGCTTACAGAGCTTGTAAAGCCTTATTCCTGCGTGGAAAAGATAGAACTGTTGCCCTTTCATAAGCTTTGCATGGAAAAATATCAGAAAATGAAGCTTGTCTTTCCGTTGGCAGACACACCGGAATGTGAAAGGGAAACGATTGAAAGACTCTATCGGGTGATAGAAAAATAGTGCTTATTACAAAACCAAGAAATACAGATTGTTGTGTTTTCTTGGTTTTGTTTACTATATGGGATTAAATACGATTCAGCTTGTAGGCTCTGGGTGTCATTCCTGTTTTTTTCAAAAAAACTCTGTCGAAATTGGAAATACTGCCAAAGCCGCAGGAAAGTGCAATATTAATGATTTTTTCGTTGCCGGCAAGTTGTTTTTTCGCATTTATCACTCTGATGGTATTCAGATACTCAGGAAGCCCCATGCCCGTGTACTGTTTGAATTTTCTCAAAATCGTGTATTTACTCATAAAAAATTTTTGTGCAAGCATATCAAGTGTGATTTTTTCTCCAAAATTTTTTTCGATAAACTGAATCACTTCAAAAAAAGATGAATCATTTTCGCATTCAAAAGAAGGCTCACAAAGGAGCAACAGTAATTTGCAAAGGGATAGCAAAATCTGCTCATCCTTGTTTCGGATATCTGTTTCGGCGAGGGTAAGAAGCTGGTTCATAAGCAAATGGATTTCCTCTGCAATGCTGTCGATGGCAATGACCGGGGCAATCGGATGAAAGCAGCTTAAAATATCTGTGTTAAGAGCTTGTCTCATTTTATGAATAAAATCCTCGCGAAAGTTTATTAAAATCCTTTTTTGCGGTATTTTGTCCCCGGCTTCGGTAAGATGCGGGATATACGGAGGAATCAGCGCAATTGAACCGGTATTCAATCCGTATCTGTTGCCGTTGATGGTCAGAAACCGCTCATTTTCAGTTACATACAGAATTTCATAGTGGTCATGGTAATGGAGCTCGTGCATTGTAGTACACTCAGAATATGTAAGCTTTTGAATGGCAAAGGATGAGTTGCTTTTTTCTAATAAGTTCTCGGATAAATGCATAGAATCACCGTCCTTGTTTTTATGATAGCATAAACAAAAATTTATTTCAAGCAATATTTGTAAACTTTTATGCAATATATGTGTTGAAAAAGAAATTGCCATCACTGTATAATAGGGATGAGGTGATTGTATTTTGAAAGAAATAATGGAAAACGTAATAAACAAGATGCTGTATATTGAAAAGACTGAGGTGGAAGAAAAGTGTCCAATCAGTATCATTGATATCAATAAATGGGAGTGGGCGCAGGGTGTAGGCTTATACGGTCTTTACAGATACTATGAGGTGTCGGGAGAAAAATCTTATCTGGAATTTATGAAGCGGTGGTATCAAAGCAGAATTGCAGAAGGATTGCCGGAAAAAAGTGTCAATACCTGCTCGCCGCTGCTTGCCCTTACCTACATTCACGAAAACAAGAAGGAATATCTTGATATTATGTATGAGTGGGCAACGTGGCTTACCAAGGAGCATCCACGCACAGAAGAAGGCGGAATTGCACACACCGGCTCGGGCTTTATTCAGGATAAAGAGCTTTGGGACGATACACTTTTTATGTGTATTCTTTTCCTTGCAAGAGCAGGCGTGATTTTCGACAGACCTGATTGGCTGGATGAAACGAAAAAACAGTTTTTAATCCATATTAAGTATTTAACTGACCGCAAAACAGGGATTTTGTTTCATGGCTGGTCTTTTGATGGCAGGCATCATTTTGGTAAGGCACTGTGGGGCAGGGGGAATTGCTGGATTACGGTCGGAATCCCTGACTATATTGATATCATGGGCGATAAGCTGGAACCCTTTATGAAGGATTTTTTGATTAGTGCTTTTACAAATCAGGTTAAAGCGCTGGAAACGTATCAGGACGAAAGTGGTGCATGGCACACGTTGATAGATGATGATAGCAGCTATCTTGAAATTTCTGCAACCAGTGGCTTTGGGTATGGCATACTAAAAGGTATCAGGAAGGGATATCTGGATAAAAAGTACCAAGCCTGTGCCCAAAAAGCACTTTGTGCGGTGATGGAAAACATCAGCGAGGACGGGACAGTTCTGAATGTTTCGTATGGTACCGGATTGAAATTTGATTTAAACTATTATAAGACTGTGGAAATAAGCCCTATGACGTATGGTCAGGCGTTGGCTGTGTTATGTCTGAGCGAGGGAATGAAAAAGGAGAATTATGATGCTTGACAGAATCAGAAAAAGATTTTGCGATCTGCCCTGCGAAATGCAGGAGCATATGCTTGTTTTGGACAAAAGACCGCATACACCGTCGGTTGAAGGTCTTGAGCGCTGCTGTGATGGACGGGAATCTGGTGCGTATTATTTTCTTGCCCGGTACTTTGATTTGATAGAGGATGCGCAGGCAGAGGGCATGGTATCCGAAATGATGAAGCTTCAGAACACCGATGAGACGGATCGACTTTATGGCTGTATGCGATGGTATCGGGAGGAGCCGTACATATTTGATACCAACGGTGCATTCTTTGTTCTGCTTCCGTTTGCGCTTGCATATGTACTATGTGAAGAGAAGATGACAGCCAAAGAAAAGGACGGAATCTGTCAGATGCTGGAGCGTGGCGGAAAATGGTTTTTAAAGGAATGTGCAGGACCAATCTACTATACCAATAAAATCACAAGCGATGGTGCAATTCTGGCGCTGATTGCAAAGGCAACCGGCAAGTACCGGGAAGAATGCAATGCTTTCTGGAATGCATGGACGGAATATGCCGACGAGCTTGGCTGGGGTTGGGGCGAAAATATCAGTGATTGCTATTCGTTGATTACCTTGAATGCCTTAAGTGCGGCGTGTCTTGCAATCGTGGATGAGGATATCAAAACAAAGATTGAGCAAAAAAGGCAGGAGCTGCTTTTGTACGTGTCCTTTCATGGGGGGAAGGAGTTTGTGCCTTCTGTCAGAAGCTATAATTTCCGTGGAGATATCAACTATGGCGGTGCAATCTATAAAACGCTGTTTCAGCCTGAGCAGATTGTATGCTTTGCGGATTTGATGTCGGCAGTTGTGGTGAATCGTTCTTTGGTATCTACCGAGGCATTTGGCAATTCGTCTGCAACCTGCGTAAAAACACAACGTATCTTTCGGGATTCCTACGCCTACACATGGAAGGGCAACGGTCTGCGGATGGGCAGTATATCAGAATTTCCTGCCATGCCCGGTTGTTATCAGAATGATAGCTGGGGGCTGGGCTGGCAGTCTATGCCGGTCAGCGCAATGGTGGAGGGGGAATATATTTCCTTTTTAAGATTCCGCACAAAAGTGAATGGGAATACACATTCTCACCCGGCACAGGATAAGCATAGTGCATTTTTGTATAACAGACTGTTCGAGGATGGTACAATCCCGGATTATCTGACGAAAACTGCACAAAATGAGAATATTATCGTTGCAGTCAGAAGGATTTCACA
>SVJN01000006.1 GCA_015068965.1 Oscillospiraceae bacterium | reverse complement strand
CCGCGCGGGATATTTGGTTATCGCTGTTCGGCTGAATTATTCAACAATGAAATAGCGGCGCTTTTGTAGAAAATGAATAAAATTAAAATATTTTCAATTATTTTCGCATTTACTCTTGACATTTACAAGAAAAATTTTATTTTTTTTCTTCATTTTAAAATGGGTGGAAATCAGAATTTTTATTGACAAATCTGAAAAAATAAGACATAATAAATATAGTATCAGGAAAAGGAGGCGGAGTATGAGCAGGGTGTATCTTTGCATTGATTTAAAGAGCTTTTATGCATCGGTTGAGTGTGTGGAACGCAACCTTGACCCGATGACCACGCATCTGGTGGTTGCAGATGCTTCAAGAACAGAGAAAACCATTTGTCTTGCGGTGACACCTGCTTTGAAAGCATACGGTCTTTCAGGACGTTCCCGTCTTTTTGAGGTGATACAAAAAGCAGAGGCAGTAAACCGCCAGCGAAAAAGCCTGGCTCCGGGGGGAGAACTTGTCGGGGAATCCTATGACGCAGAGGAATTGTCAAAAAATCCAGCACTAAAAATGAATTATATCATAGCACCGCCCCGGATGCGGTACTATTCTGCATACAGTACCAGAATTTATGAAATCTATCTAAAATATGTAGCACCGGAGGATATTCATGTATATTCCGTGGATGAGGTTTTTATAGACATCACCGATTATCTGAAAAATGCCGGTATGACACCGCATGAGATGGCAAAAAAAATCATCCGGGAAATTCTTCAAAAAACGGGGATTACTGCAACTGCAGGAATCGGAACCAATCTTTATCTTGCCAAAATTGCAATGGATATTGTTGCAAAAAAAATCCCGGCAGACGAGGATGGTGTGCGGATTGCAGAGCTGGACGAGATGTCCTATCGGGAGCAGCTCTGGAATCATCGGCCGTTGACCGATTTCTGGCGTGTGGCGGCAGGTTATTCCAAAAAGCTGGAGAAAATCCGTCTCTACACCATGGGGGATATTGCACGTTATTCCCTGACCGAGTATGGAGAGGACAAGCTCTATCAGTTATTCGGAATCAATGCAGAGCTTCTGATAGACCATGCATGGGGTTGGGAACCGTGTACGATTGCAGATGTCAAGGCATATGAGCCGCAAAAAAGAAGTCTGAGCTCAGGGCAGGTTCTGCATTGTGCCTATGAGTATGAAAAGACAAAGCTGATTATCAAGGAAATGGCGGAGGCTTTGAGCTTCGATTTAGTCGAAAAGGCGTTGGTAACCGACAAGCTGGTATTGACGGTTGGGTATGATGTAGAAAATCTTACCAATCCGGGCATTTATTATGAGGGAGAAATTACAACGAATCACTATGGAAAAAAAGTGCCGAAGTCTGCACACGGAACGGTAAATTTAGGACGTTTCACATCATCGGCAAGGCTGATGACAGATGCGGTGATGTCATTATTTGAGCAGATTGTAAATCCGTCCCTGTTGGCAAGAAGAATCAACTTAACGGCAGATAATGTGATTTCAGAACAAAAGCAACGAGAAAAAAGCCGGTATGAACAGATAGATTTATTTGATACCTGCTCCGAGGAAAAAAAGGCAGAGGAAGCTGCCATCCAAAAGGAAAGAAAAATTCAGAAGGCAGTTCTTTCGATGAAAAAGAAATATGGAAAGAATGCCATTTTCAAAGGAAAGGATTTGCAGGAGGGTGCAACAACCCGGGAACGGAACGACCAGATTGGCGGACACAAGGCGTAGCAGTGAGGAGGATAAAGTTGAGTCAATATGAGGATATTATCCGATTACCGCATCCCGAACCGAAAAAAAGGAGACGGATGCCGGTGGCAAACCGTGCGGCACAGTTTGCGCCGTTCGAGGCATTGGTGGGGCATAAGGATTCGATACGGGAGAGCGCCAGACGAACAGAGCAACGTATGATACTGGACGAAAATGCCTTGGATGCGTTGAATCGGAGGATGCAGGAAATATTCCGGACAATCGGAGAAGAAAGACCTGTTTTTATCCGCTATTTTCAACCGGATGAAAGGAAGGATGGCGGTGCCTATGTGACGGTAACCGGAATCGTAAAACGGGTTGATGCTTTAGAACGAAAGCTTTATATGACCGACGGAAGTGTTATTTCGATGGAGGAGGTTTGTGCGTTAGAGTTTGCGGACTCCTGATTCAGAAAAACTTGAGCATTATTTTGGTGTAATGCTTGAGTTTTTTTACGGTTTTGGAAAAATTTCCAAAAGAAAATTTGACAAACTACCTATTTTAATAGTATAATAGAAGTAACTGTGAAAAAAAGTATTGTAGGGAGGATGAAAAACCATTATGGCGAAGAGAAAAGAAGCGTATGACAACGAAAGTCTGACGTTGTTAAAGGACGAAGAACGTGTCCGGAAACGTCCGGCGGTTATTTTCGGCTCGGATGGGCTGGAGGGATGTTGTCATTCTTTTTTTGAAATTTTGTCCAATGCAATCGACGAAGCCCGGGAAGGCTTCGGAACTGTGATTGAGGTAACCAGATTTTTAGATCATTCGATTGAGGTAGTAGACCACGGACGAGGCATCCCGCTGGATTTTAATCAGAAGGAAGGCAGATACAACTGGGAGCTGGTTTACTGCGAATTATATGCCGGCGGAAAATATGAGAATAACAGCGGCGGAATGTACGAGTACAGCCTTGGCTTAAATGGTCTGGGTGCTTGTGCAACGCAGTATAGCTCGGAGTATATGGATGTAGAGGTTGTGCGTGATAAAACACGGTTTACCCTGCATTTTGAAAAGGGAAAGAACATCGGCGGACTTTCCAAGGAGCCGACCAGAAGTGTACAGACCGGTTCCCGGGTAAAATGGCGCCCGGATATTGAGGTGTTTACCGATATCAGAATTCCGTTGGAATTTTTCCAGGATACGTTGCAGAAGCAGGCAATGACTAATGCCGGATTGCGTTTTGTGTTATATAACGAAACCGAGACCGGAATGGAAATGTTTGAATACTACTTTGCAGACGGTATCGTGGACTATTTAAAGGAAGCGGTCGGGGAAAACAGCTTCACCACCGTGGAGGTCTGGAATGCAGAACGAAAGGGCAGAGACCGTGAGGATATGCCCGACTACAAGGTTAAGATGCAGATTGCATTCTGCTTTTCGCAGACAGTCAGCCTGTTGGAGTATTACCATAATTCCAGTTGGCTGGAGCATGGCGGCTCGCCCGATAAGGCGGTCAAAAATGCGTTTGTCTATGCAATTGACCAATATTTGAAGCAAAATTCCAAGTATAACAAGAACGAGAGTAAAATCACCTTTGCGGATATTTCTGATTGTCTGGCGTTGGTAATCAATTCCTTCTCCACTCAGACCAGTTACGAAAATCAGACCAAAAAGGCAATCAATAATAAGTTTATCCAGGAAGCAATGACGGAATTTTTGCGTCATCAGTTAGAGGTCTACTTCATCGAAAATAAGACCGATGCAGAAAAAATTGCAAATCAGGTGCTGGTTAATAAGCGTTCCCGGGAGAATGCCGAAAAAATCCGGATTGATGTCAAGAAAAAGCTCACCGGAACCATGGATGTTACCAACCGTGTGGAAAAGTTTGTAGACTGCCGTTCCAAGGACAAGTCTATCCGGGAAGTCTATATCGTAGAGGGTGACTCGGCGCTCGGCTCCTGTAAGCTGGCAAGAAATCCGGATTTCCAGGCAATTATGCCGATTCGTGGTAAAATCTTAAACTGCTTAAAGGCAGATTTTGCGAAGATTTTCAAAAGCGATGTCATTCTGGATTTGGTGCGTGTGCTGGGATGCGGTGTAGAAATCAGTTCTAAGCATAACAAGAATTTAGATACCTTTGATTTGGAAAATCTGCGTTGGGACAAAGTCATTATCTGTACCGATGCCGACGTGGACGGATTCCAGATCAGAACCCTGATTCTGACTATGATTTACCGTCTGATGCCGACTCTGATTGAAGAAGGAAAGGTCTATATTGCAGAATCTCCGCTTTACGAAATCAACATCTTAAAGGGTAAGCGAAAGGGCGAAGAGCTGTTTGCCTTTACCGATGCCGAAAAGGAACGCATGATTGCAAAGCTGGTAGAGGACGGACTCTCCAAGGAAAAGGATGAGTTTGAAATCAAGCGGAGCAAAGGTCTTGGTGAAAACCAGCCCGAAATGATGAGTAAAACAACCATGCACCCGTCAAGCAGACGTTTAATCCGTGTTACACCGGAGAATGTGGAGCGGACTGCGGCAATGTTTGAGGTGCTGCTGGGTGATAATATCCAGAGCCGTAAGGACTATATTGCACAAAACGGCGGCTACTATATGGAAATGCTGGATTTGAGCTGAGAGAGGAGGGAATTGTATGGCAAAAAAGAAACAGACGGTGGAAGAGATTATCTATGCACCAATCGAGGAGCAACCAATCTGCGAAACCTTAGAGAAAAACTATATGCCCTATGCGATGAGCGTTATCGTGTCGCGTGCGATTCCGGAAATCGACGGCTTGAAGCCTTCGCACAGAAAACTGCTCTACACGATGTATAAAATGGGCTTGCTGGGCGGAAAGCTGACCAAATCGGCAAATGTTGTCGGTCAGACGATGAAATTGAATCCGCACGGCGACAGTGCAATTTATGAGACAATGGTACGTCTGACCACCGGAAACGAAACACTTCTGCACCCATTGGTAGAATCCAAAGGAAACTTTGGTAAGCAGTATTCTCGTGATATGGCATATGCTGCATCCCGTTATACCGAGGTAAGACTTGATTCCATCTGTCAGGAATTTTTTGGAGATATTCATAAAAATACCGTTCCGTTTGTCGATAACTATGACGGAGAAATGAAAGAGCCGGTGCTTCTGCCGGTCGCATTCCCGAATATTCTGGTGAATCCGAACCAGGGAATTGCGGTTGGTATGGCAAGCAATATCTGTTCCTTTAATCTGCGTGAGGTTTGTGAGGCAACTATCCTGCGCATGAAGGACCCCAAGGCGGATTTGTTGGAGGTTATGCCGGCACCGGATTTTCCGTTAGGAGCGGAAATTCTCTATAATCCGGAGCAGATGCGTGAAATCTATAACACCGGACGCGGAAGCTTTAAAATGCGTGCAAAGTATCACTATGATGCAAAAAATCACTGCATTGAAATCACCGAAATTCCATATTCAACCACTTGTGAGGCGATTATCGGAAAAATTATGGAGCTGATTAAGGCAAACAAGCTCCGGGAAATTTCCGATGCACGTGACGAAACCGGTCTGGAAGGCTTCCGGATTACCATTGATATCAAGCGTGGTACCGACCCGGATGCCCTGATGCTGAAGCTCTTTAAAATGACACCGTTGGAGGATAGCTTTAGCTGTAACTTCAATATTCTGATTGATAATGTTCCTAAGGTAATGGGCGTTGCTGAAATTCTGGATGAATGGGTGAAGTTCCGCAGTAAATGCCTAAAGAACAGTCTGAAATATGATATTGACCGAAAGAGCGAAAAGCTGCATCTGTTGACCGGTTTAAAAAAGATTTTATTGGATATTGATAAAGCAATCAGTATTATCCGTCATACCGAACGTGAGGATGATGTGGTACCGAACCTGATGCACGGCTTTGAGCTTGACCGGATTCAGGCGGAGTATGTGGCAGAAATCAAGCTGCGTTATCTGAACCGGGAATATATTTTAAACCGTACCAATGAAATTGAAAAGCTTTTAGAGGAAATTGACGAGCTGCAAAAGATTTTAGACAGCGAAAGGGAACTCAAAAAGCTGATTATCAAGCAATTGACGGCAATTGCCAAGAAGTATGGCAAGGATCGCCGTACCACCCTTGCAACCGGAGAGGAAATCGAAGAGTATCACGAGGATGATTATATTGAGGATTATCCGGTGACGGTATTCGTCACCCGGGACGGATATTTTAAAAAGGTTACTGCAATTTCCCTGCGTTCTACCACCAATGAGCATAAGCTCAAGGAGGGGGATGCAGTTGTTCAGGAAATGGAAGCAATGAATAAGCAAGAGGTCTTGTTCTTTACCAACCAAAGCACCGTTTACAAGGCACGTCTTTCCGACTTTCCGGACGGTAAGGTCAGCGCAATGGGTGAGTATATCCCCGGTGTACTTGGCTTTGAAGAGAATGAAAAGCTCTTGTATACTGTTATCACGTCCGACTATAAGGGATTGATGCTGTTCTCCTTTGAAAACGGAAAGATGGCAAAGGTTGAGCTTTCGGGTTATGCAACCAAAACAAACCGGAGAAAGCTCATCAATGCGTATTCGGATAAGGTTCCGGTCTGCGACATCCGCTTCTTGGCAGAGGACCGGGAGATTGTAGCCTTTGCAGATAATCGGAAGGTGCTTTCCTTAAATACCGATAAGATTCCGTTAAAGACAACGAAATCCACGCAGGGCGTTCAGGTGATGAAGCTTACCAAAAAGGGAGCAAAAATGGTGCGTGTACAGTTTTCCGAAGAAAGCGGAATCGAAAATATCAAGTATTATCAGACAAAAAATATTCCGGCTGTCGGAAGCTTTTTAAAAAAAGAGGATTCCAGTGAACAACAGATGTCTCTGTTTGAGGAATAAAAGTGGAGGAAGGAACAATGGATAAAGTAAATATTTTAGGTGTTTGGGTCGATAAAGTCAATATTGGTGAGGCGGCAGATAAGATATTTAAAATGTTGGATGAAAACCGTCCGCATATGATTTTTACGCCCAATTCAGAAATTCTGATGGTAGCATATAAGGATTTGAAATTCCGCGAGATTTTAAATCGTGCAGATATGCTCACCGCTGACGGAATTGGGGTTGTGTACGCATCTAAGATTCTGAAGAATCCGATCAAGGAACGTGCCGCAGGCTTTGATATTACCTGCAAGGTGTTGGAAAAGGTGGCAGAATCCGGACATAAGGTCTTTTTCTTCGGTGGAAAAGAGGGCGTTGGTAAAAAGGCAAAAGAAAATTTAGAACAAAAATACCCCTTTATTCAGATTGTGGGGACACGAAACGGTTATTTCAAACCGGAAGAAGAGCCGGAAATCATCCGGGAAATCAATGAAAGCGGTGCGGATTTGGTGCTGGTTTGCCTGGGTGCTCCGGCGCAGGAAAAATGGATTGCAAGAAACATTGACTCCCTTCATGCAAAAGTGTTTATGGGTGTTGGCGGAAGTCTTGACGTGCTTGCAGGTACTGCAGAGCGTGCACCGGAATTCTGGTGTAATCACGGCATCGAATGGCTCTACCGTCTGTTAAAACAACCCTCCCGTATCGGTCGGATGATGGCATTGCCGAAATTTGCGCTGACCGTACTCTTCAAGGGCAGACGGTTCCCGCAGGAAAAGGCAGAGGGTTAAAACAAATAAAATGAATGAGGCTGTTTCGTGAAGCATTTTTGTGTATCACTTATTCAAAATTGTAGTATCTTGTATCAACTAAAACTTTACGAAAACCAATCCTCCCGTCACGCTTTGCGTGCCACCCTCCTTTACACAAGGAGGGCTTGAAGGCTTCCTTGTCCCCGGCTCCCTTGTCCGGCTCCCTTGTCCGGCTCCCTTGTGTAAAGGGAGCTGTCACGAAGTGACTGAGGGATTGTTTCTTGCCGGAAAAATAGTCGCCTCCATCCCTCCACCATGTTTCACATGGTCCCCCTCCCTTAATGCTACACATCAAAGGAGGCAAGACGGGAGCTGTCACGAAGTGACTGAGGGATTGTCAACTTTTAGTTGTTACATTGCAGTAGGGACGGATGCTCACATCCGCCCGGATTGCGGGGCGATGTGGGCATCGCCCCCTACAAGCCAATGAGTTTTTATACACAATATGCGTTTCGCTTAACAGCTTCTTTTTTTGCTTTATAGGAAACTGCGTTCCTATAAAGCAAAAAGAATTGAATGCCCGTGCGAAATTTTCCGCTAATAGCGGAAACGCACATGGGCGAAACTAAAGCAGTGGCAACCAACGACTCGTCGTCTCGACTTTGCGAGAGTGACTCGTCGGGTTGCTGTTGCATACGACGCAAAACGAAATCAAAGATTTCTGTGCGTCAGTAACCATTCTGCTTCTTCTTACCGCTCTGCATCAGTTCAAAGTACACAATAATTTTATGGAGCGGTTGCGGCGAAGCTGCTTTGTTCTGTGTTAAAGTATTTATTCGTCCGTTTTCAATGCTTCCCTTGTATTTTGGAGACCTTGAATTTGTGCACGCAATTGCTTGATATCCCGTTGTAAAAGCTCTAAATGGATGCGAAGCTTTTCAAAGTCTGGTGGTGACGGTGTAGGGGAATCCTCAGAAAAATCAGATTCTTTAAAGGGAGACGGATTGGCAAAAAAATGAATTTCGCCGGCAATTGGGGCGGCGTAATAGTAAAATCTGTGTCGGTTGCTGATTACCTCAAAAATTTCAATTTCAGAAGCGGTATGAAGATAACGCAAAGGCTTGCTCCAGCTTGCTCCGCCGTCGTCGGAATTGGTGTAATATAAAAAGGAATGACTTTGCCATAAAAGTGTCAACCGATTATCAGAGGTAAGCAGAAGAGGATTTTTTGCATCGGATGATTCTGTAATTTTATGTCCCTCAAAAATAATATTTTTTTCGTTCTCAACATAAGTAAGATATGATTTTCCACAATAAAAAAACAGATAAGGCATTTTCGCCTGATTTGCGACCGAAAAAAAATGTTCCGGTTTTCCATCAGAAAAATCCTGATAAACAAGCTGTTCTTGTGCGTTGGTGTAGTAAATGCGTGTGCGGAAGCTGACAAAAGCATCACAGCTGAGCCGGTCGATGATACGAGGCTGTGCGTGATTCCCTAACAAGCAGTGAATCAGTAATAATTCGTCATTGTATCGGGCAGAGTAAAATAAATTTATATGTCCCTTTGATTCGCAAAGCAAAAGCCGTGTCGGACAGATTTCCGGTTTGAGTGTACAGAGCTTATGCTTTGTCCAGTTATTGTTGTTATACTGCAGATAGACCAGCTCATTTTGTTGATTCAATACAATCGCATGGATTTTTTCATCATCGGAAAAAATGTTAAAAATTCCGTCGGTTTCCCGTAATAAAACGATATGCTCCTGCCAGAAATGATTCTTTTTGATACGCAGGCAAAGTCCCTCGCCGGGTTTATAGAAAAAAAGCAGATATTCCTGCCGGAAGTGGATGAGTGTTGGCATCGGAAGACTCCTTTCAGACGATTGCTATAATAAATCCTATGCAACGCCTGAGAAAAACATGAGAACGAATCTTGTTTCATTCATAGAGCTTGCGGAAATTTAAAGCAGAAATCCCGACCTTCTGTGAAAAAAATTCCGAAAAATAGTTTTCATTGAAAAAACCGACCTGCTCCGCAATTTCACGGACGGATAAATCTGTTTTTCGGAGCAGCTTCTGACTTTCGTACAGACGCTTGCTCAAAAGGTACTGCTTCGGACTGATATGAAAGGCTTCCTTGAAACAGTTGGAAAAGTATACCGTGCTGACATTCATCAAACCTGCAAGCTCGCTGATTGTGATCGGCTCGTGATAATGCTGTTCCATATACAAAAGAACCGGCTTGAATTTTGCAATATCACGTGGCTGCAGACTGTATAAGGCAAACAAGTCGGCAAGCAGTAGATCCATTGCAGCACAAATTTTTTGCTCGGAAGCAGGAGTTTTCTGCGTATAATTCTGGAGGATAATATCAAAAAGCTGTTTGGTAATGGATGTAGCAGGAACCGAGCAGCTTCCCTGCAGATGTTGATAGAGTGCAAACTCTAACAAATCACTCTGAAAATGGATGTAGTATTTTTGCATATCTCCGTTAATTTCACTACGAAGGATAGAAAATGCAGGAAAAAAATAAATGCGGTCGGCAAGTAGTTCAGTCGGACCGTTTAAGGTGTGTAAAATTGCTTTTGTGCTATCGTGGTCGGTGCGGTAATATAATGCGTGTGATGCAGTGGGATTGTTTTTTGCATCCCAACTGTTATGACACCATTTGGTTCCAACGGTGAGAAAGTCAGCGGAGCTAATGCAGTAAGGATTTGTACGTTCTGTAAAAAAAGGATGTGTCATCTGGAATCACCTATGATTTGTTAAGATTTTCAGTTATTTTTCTAATTGAAATTATTATAACAAAAAGATATAATAAAGTCAAGAAAAGACTGAGAGGAGGAGTTCTGATGGTAGAGTATACAGTTGCAAAAAAGGAGCAACGCCAGGAGATTATTGATTTTATCAATTATGTGTTTTCCTATACTCACAGACCGCATGACTTTAAAACCTTACTCCCGAAAGGCTATCGTGATGAAAAAGAAGATTTGGGAGCCGTCCATTTTCTTGCGGAAGAGGATGGGAAAATCAAAGCATTGATTGCACTCCGTACAGAAGAGGTTTTTGTGTGCGGTGAGTATCTGAAAATGGGTTTTATCGGAAATGTCTCGGTGCATCCTTATGCACGAGGAAAAGGATACATGAAACAATTGATGCAGAAGGTCATCACGTATGCAAACAATCAGAAGCTTGATTATCTGATTCTTGGAGGACAGCGACAACGCTACGGATATTTTGGATTTGAAAATGCCGGGGTGGATTTTGTGTTTACGGTTTCAAAAAGCAATATCCGTCATTGTCTTGGGGATTTGGATTTATCAAAAATTAAGTTTCTTCCGATGGCGGGGGATATGGCAAGATGGAAACAGCTTTATCAAAAACGGAGTTTTCATGTGATTCGTAAAGAAGCAGAATTTTTAGAGGTGTTACGTTCCTGGGATGCGGAATGCAATCTGATTTACAAGGACGGAGAACCCATCGGATATATTTCGGGTGAAATGAGCGAGGTTGTGCTGGAGAATGAGGCAGATTATGGGCTTGTGCTTGCGGCATATTTTGAAGAAAAAAAACCGGAAGAAATCAAAATCCGGGTTTCCCCGTTTTTAAAGGAAAGAGCAACGTTTCTATCTGCTGTCTGTGAACGATGCAGTATCGAATCGCTTGAAATGGTTCGGGTGCTGGACTGGAAACGGGTTCTCTTGGCATTTTTGAAATTAAAAGGCGAAACAGAGCCGCTTTCAGATGGTGAAATGACAATCGGGATTGACGGACAGGGTTATAAAATTACGGTCAAAAATGCAATTCCGAGTGTAGAGCTGTGCGAAAAAAGCGAAGGAGCACTGTCGCATATCGAGGCAGAACAGTTCTTTTTTGGAATTGATACACTGCTTTTTCCAAAGTGCGGACAGAACAATTGGTTTCCTTTACCGCTCTCCTGTGATGGACCGGACGGATTTTAATTGGGAGGAAAACAAATGCCAAAGCTATATATGTTGACGGAACACAGTTTGTTTATGATGTCGTTTGTGTTTATCACAGACCGGGATACTGCTGTGGTGATTGACGGCGGAAATCCGGAGGATATGCCACACTTATTTGAAATGATCGGGGAACGGAAAATTGCGGCATGGATTCTGACACATCCGCATTTTGACCATATTTCGGGATTTGTACAGGAAATAGAACATGGCAAGCTTGCAGAACGGATTGAGCGGATTTATTACAATTTTCCGTCAGCGGAATTTGTAAAAAGCTGTGAACCGGAGATTGAACCCTGCTCTATTCTTGATTTCAACCGGATTCTTCCCGACATAAAAGAAAAATGTACCATTGTACAGCCCGGAATGCTTGCAGAAGTTGATGGCTTAGAAATTGAATTTTTATTCTGTGGAGAGGAACGATTCCGATATCCTAAGCCGAATCTTGCGGTCAATGAAAGTTCAATTGTATTCCGTGTAACGGCGGACGGAATGAAAAGTGTACTCTTTTTGGGGGATTCAGGACCTGAAGGTGGAAGGGCATTACTGCATGAATGCGGTGACAGGCTAAAAAGCGATATTGTTCAAATGTCACATCATGGACATTCCGGTGTGACTGAGGAGGTTTATCAATGTATTGCACCAAAAATCTGTCTTTGGTGTGCCCCTGAATGGCTCTGGGAGGAAGAAGATATTGAATTTGAGCCGGAGCTGTGGGGAACAAAGCATCAACGGAAATGGATGGATGATATGGGTGTTACTCATTATGTTACGAAAGACGGAACACAAATGATTCCGATTTTGAAGGAGGAAAAAATATGACACACATTACAGACAAGCTTTATCAGAAAAAATGGGGTGTTTTTAATCATTATCTGTATCGGACAGTGTCCAATGAGGGACAGATTGCCTGGGAAGATGCGATTGAAAGCATAGATGTTGAAAAAATTGCATCACAGGTTTCAGAGCTGGGGGCGGGGTACTATGTGATTACACTTTGTCAGGGATGTAAGCATTTGTTAGCACCGAACGAGACCTACAACCGGATTCTGGGAGTAACCACTGAGGAAGTAAGTGCGGAGCGAGATGTGATTCCGGAGCTTTACCGGGCGTTATCCAGACGGGGGATTGACCTGTATCTGTATTTTCCGTCAGACGGTCCGCATATTGATGAAGTTTACGGCAGAAAAATTGGTTTTTACTACAATTTCGATGAAATGACTGATAAGGTCAATAAGGTTTTGGAGGAAAAACGGCTGAACATGGAGTTTATTCAGAAGTGGGCAAGTGTTTTAGAGGAATATGCAGTCCGCTATGGGGATATGATTTCCGGCTGGTGGATGGACGGATTTTATGACTATTTTGGCTTTCATGAGGAAAGAATCAAACCGTTTTATGATGCAATCAAAAAAGGAAATCCGAATGCAATCACGGCATTCAATAACGGCGTTAAGCCGGAAATCGGACGTTGGTATTCTCAAGAGGAATTCACCGCAGGAGAATTTAATGAGTTGGAATATGTGCCAAAAGCACGTTTTATTGATGGGGCACAGAGCCATATTTTAGCACCGCTTGGTACAACCTGGGGAAGCCCGGATGCTCGCTACAGTAATGAATATATGAGAAACTATATAAAAACCGTCAATGAGCATGGCGGTGTGGTATCGGTGGATATCAATGTAACTGCAGACGGCACATTTTCTGCAGAGCAGATGGAGGCTTTGAAATTAAGATAAAAGCTTATCATAAAAAACGAGGCACTCGGATGAATGCCTCGTTTTTTATTGTATAGGAAACTTCGTTCCTATACAACAAAAAGAATTCAATGCCCGTGCGAAATTTTCCGCCAATGGCGGAAACGCACATGGGCGTAACGAAAGCAGTGGCAACCAACGACTCGTTGTCTCGACTTTGCGAGAGTAACTCGCCGGGTTGCTGTTGCATACGACGCAAAACGAAATCAAAGATTTCTGTGCGTCAGTAACCGTCCTGCTTCTTCTTACCGCTCTGCATCAGTTCAAAGTACACGATAATTTTATGGAGCGGTTGCGGCGAAGCCGCTTTGTTCATGAAATAAATCCTTTTCGGACATGAATATTGCTTCGCAATATGAAATAAGCCTGCGGTGTGCAATAAAAGGTTTATTTCACAAAAAATTTTAGCTTTCTATTTCATGTCTTTATCCATTTGTAGTTTACAATGAGTCTGTGCAGGAAACCGCAGGAATTTTTAATCAAGTGCAGCAATACAGTATTTTGAGGTATGTGCTGCCACAAAAGCTTCGCATTCTTCCAGCGGAAGTGCTTTTGCGTAATACCAGCCCTGGATAAAATCACAGTCGGATTCTGACATCAGGGTATTTTGTTCTTCTGTTTCCACGCCTTCACAAATGGCAGGCATATTCAGGCTATGTGCAAGTGCAACAATGCCGGAAATTAAGTCTTTACCACGTTTAGTAGTCGCCTTTAGCAAAATATCACGGTCAATCTTTACCACATCAATCGGATAATCGCAAAGGTTAGAGAGGGAGGTGTAGCCGCTTCCCAAATCATCCAGGTAAATTTTAAACCCAAGCTCTTTACAGAGTCTGACATTTCTTTTTGCTGTTTCCATGTCCTTTTCAATTGCGTCCTCGGTGATTTCGATTGCCAGCTTTGATTTATCAAAATGATAGGATTGTAAAATTGCTTTCAGCTTGTCGATACAATCCTCCTCTGAAAGTGTGATTCTTGTGAAGTTACAGGAGATAGAAATATCTTTATATTCTGTATTGCTCCATTGCTCAAGCTGACGGCAGGCAAGCTCAAACATATAAAAGTCGTGCTTACTAATCAGTCCTGTTTTTTCCATATGCCCGATATAATGTCCGGGACCTACCACACCTTTTTGCGGATTATCCCAGCGGGAAAGTGCTTCTGCAGATACAATCATTTTATTCTTGGTGTCGACAACAAACTGAAGATACATTTTAAATTCATTGTTTTCAATGCCCTTTAAAATCGTTTCAGTCACTTCTCTTTCCTCAGCATGATCCTCGGTGTTGTTTTTCTTTTTGGATTCGTTCTGTTTTATGACAGCATTGAGTTTTTCAATTCGTTTGATGCGAGCCAGAAGTGTTATCATAAAAACAGATTGCACAACAAATGCCAATATGAGTGCAAGCAGGATTATTTCTTCCATTTTCAAAAACCTCCTTATATCATAATATTACTGATATTGATTTGGTGCGATTGCGGTTTTCTTTGTGCTGGTTACAGTAGAAGATATAATATACTTTGGTCTGCCCTTGATTTCTTCGTAAATGCGGGCGATATAGTAGCCTATAATTCCGAGACTGATCATGATAATGCTTCCAATGAAAATTGTGATAATGATTACCGTTGTCATACCTTCGAGTGCCCTGCCGATGATTTTATCAATCAATGCCCAAACACCGAAGATGACGGAAATAATCAACATGACAACCCCCAAAGCCGTAACGATTTGCATGGGTGCGGTGGAGTAGGATGAAATGTTAGAGAGCGCATATTTTATCAGTCCCCGTGTTGACCATTTTGATTCGCCGTCCACACGTTCCCGGACATCATATTCCACGGTTGTTTTGTTATATCCGACCCAGTACGAGATTGCCCGGAAAAAGCCTCGTTCCGGCATCTGATTTAAAACGTCAACTACTTTTCTGTCCAGGAGCTTGAAGTCTGAGGAGTTTGCCATATCAAAGCCTGCCATATGACTGATGACAGAATAGAACAGCTTTGCACCGATGCTGTGCAGTTTTTTCTCCTCGCCACGTTCCTTTTTGATGCCCTCGATAATTTCATAGCCCTCTTCCCATAGGCGGTACATCTCAATGATTTTCTCCGGCGGATGCTGAAGGTCGCAGTCAATGACAACAGCACAATCCCCGTTGGTTGCGGCAAGACCTGCCGATATTGCAGATTCTTTCCCGAAATTCCTGGAAAAATGCAGTCCGACTACATTTTGTGTCTCCATAGAGAGCTCGGTAATGACCTGATATGTCTGATCCTGCGAACCGTCATCTACAAAAATAAATTCACTGTCAATGTTGTTTTCGGTCAGCAGTGTGTTGATTGTGTGATAGATGCGCCGGATACATTTCTCCTCGTTATAGGAAGGAATAATTACGGATAACATAAAAACCACCTTACTGTTTCTCAAATAATGTTTCTAACTGTGCAACCGGCATCGGACGGTAGAAATAATATCCCTGAAGCATATCGCATCCTGCCTGAATTGCTTTGTTTTTGTGTTCTTCTGTTTCTATGCCTTCGCACAATGCCCGAAAGCCTAACTCATGCGCTGTTTTGATAATATTTTTCAGGATTAAAAACCCTGATTCGGTTGTTGCACCTTGGGTGATTGCTTTATCGACCTTCACAATGCTGATATCGAACTCCGCCAGGTCACCAAAGCTGGTGTAGCCCTTGCCAAAATCATCCAGAAGAATCAGAACACCCTTTTGCTTCAGCCGTGCTAAGTTTTGAATCATGACGGTTCTTTCATTCTCATTCAAGTCCTTATCCTCAAGAATTTCAACCGCAATGCAGGAATCGTCGATGTGATATCTTTCTGTTATTTCTATGATGGTGTCCGCTAAATCCGGGTCACAAAGCGTGTGGCGGGAGAAGTTGATGGTATACACATATTTCATGCGGTTTTCTCTGTCGTTTGCAATCCATTTGCAATTTTTTTCAAAGATGTAGTAATCAAATTTCTCGTTGAGCCCGACATTATTGACCGCAGAAAGGAAAAAGTATGGGGACAAAACACCCTCTGTCGATGAATTTAACCGGGACAGAACCTCAGCACCGATAATTTGATTGGTTTTTGCATCCAGAATCGGTTGATATTCCAGAAAAAACTTGTTGTTGTCAATTTCGTTTTGTATGTTGTTTTCAATGCTGAGCTTTCGTTCAAAATCCTTTCCGCTTGAGCTGTCCCACTCATATCTGAGAATTTCCTTGTCCTCTGCGATACTGCACGCCTGCTTTGCACGTGTGAGCGCAGTTTTGAAGGGAACCTCTGTCGAACTGGTCAGGTGGTATCCGAAGTGTACCGGAACAACATTGACTGCACCGTGCCTGATCAACGCATCATTGATTTCTTCAAAGCAATGGTCGATGCAAGCTGCAATTTTATCTGATTCGAGGTTATTTAACGCCACAAAATTTTCGTCCCCATAAAGGGAAATTTCGCCGCCAATCTCCAGACACAGATGCCGGAACAAAATTTGTTTGATTTGTTCATACATCCGGATTGCTTTTGATTCGGAGTATAACCGTTTCATACCGTCAAGCGAGATAAAGACATATACCAGACAATGTTTTTTTCCGGAAGCTCTTGCTTTTTCAAAATCATTTTCTATTTTACCGAGTCCGCAAAAATTCTTCTCGGCAGTTCCTTTGGCTGTTTTTACGGATTTTAATGTAAAGTACAAGCCGATGAGTCCCATGACAAAGATAATCATGACAAGAATCGTGATAATCACATAAGGGTATTCAAAAAATTTCATTCTTTCAACTCCTGTTGCCTATTTTTCAAAGACAGGAAAAGCCTCTGTTCCCGCTGTCTGCTTCAAGCCGATTTTGGTTGCAACCTTCCTGCATTTTATGATGTCTTCTTTTGCCGCTTTTTTTCTTCGGATGATTTCTTTTACCAAAAAACAAGGCGGGAAGGTGAGCATAGCCTTTAAAACATCTGATTTTGAAATGCCGCATCGTTTGTATTCTGCTAAAATTTCAAGAAGGGCATAATTAATTGTGTCTTTGTCAAAGCTTCTGTTGCTCTTATTCCTTAACCATTTTGCATACTCCAGGAATTTATGAATCTCGGCATTTTCTTTAAAATAGATACCGCTGATATAAAAATCCTGCATTGCCGGCTCCATTTCTTCCAGAAGCTTTTTGTAGTATTTTTGCTGTATTTTCAGCACCTCGGTATGCTGACGTTCTAAGGTTGTGCTTGTAATTTGCTTATCATGCAGGCGGTAAAGGAGCAGGCATTCGGGAAGAATCCAAAGCTTCTGATGTTCGCCTGCCATTCTTGTCCATAATTCCAAATCCTCGGTGCAGGTAAGGGTGGTATCGTAAAGGAATTTTTTCATAACCTCCGCCTTGGCAATCACACCGGGATGGAGGATTGGGTTTGCCACAAGCAGCATTGCCTGCAAAGCCTTGGAATCACATCTGCCACCGGCACCGCCTGAGGCATAGACACCATTTTTTAACGTCATAAATCTGCAGGAGGACAGTGCAATATCCGGATTATCTTCCATGAATTGATACTGCCTTTCCAATCTGTCCGGAAGGCAGATATCATCTGCATCCATTCTTGCGATGTACTTTCCTGAGGAAAGAGAAATCGCCTTATTCAGAGAGGTGGGGAGTCTTAGGTTGACTTCGTTTGTATGTACCTTGATTCTTGCATCCCGCAGCGAAAAATCTGCAAGAATTTCTGCCGTGGAATCGGTAGAACAGTCATTGATAATCACCAGCTCCCAGTTGTCAAAGGTCTGATTTCTGACACTTTCAATTGCTTCGGCGAGATAGGTTTCTCCGTTATATACACTCATAATAACCGATATATCAGGCTTCATAAGAGGTTCATCCTTTCTTCAGAACTTTTTTGATGTGTTTGCAAAAATTCAGGAAATAAAATGCAGTCCGGTAGCATCCCTTTTTCATCAGGAATACAGTAATTTTGCTCTTTTTAGAGATTTGTTCAAAGCTTGCACATGGGATTTTTTTGCCATGAACAGAGTTTTTAATATTTTTCCGGATGGCATTTATGCTGTTAAAGTGATTTCCTTCTGCCGCTGATGCCAGTATGGTAAAGCACATAAAGCAGGAGTAGCGGCAAAGCTGTTCGTTAAAATCAATGACCTGCTTGGTATTATTTTTGCTGAGTTCATTGATGACATTTTCGACAAGATAAATCTGATTTGCGTTGAACTCCTTGGAGATAGAGTCTTCTCTTACGGTGTATAAATACGCTTCTTTTTTGCTGATATATACACTTTTTGCGTGCAGATAGCAAGGAACCACACAACACAAATCCTCTCCCAATGAGATTGCTTCACTCACGCCGAGCTGGTGTGGAGTCAAAAGCTCTCTTTTTACTGCCTTGCCGGATAAATAGTAGGAAATATGATTCATATTTTTATCCATAAGCAGTCTCGGATAAATATGAGCTTTGATCTCCTCTTCTGTATATAAACCTTCACGGAGTCCGTCATTTGTGATGCTCACGGTTTGTGAGTTTTTCACCCATCTGTAGGAGAAGGATACCATTTCACAAGCAGTATCCAGAATAATCTGATGGGCACATTCTAAGGTGTCCGGCTCAATTGAGTCATCTGAATCGAGGTTAAAAACATAGTCGCCCGTAGCTTCCCGGATACCGGCTCTTCTGGCACTTGCAAGTCCGCCGTTTGGCTTGTGAATGACCTTGATTCGCTCATCCGTTTTCTGATAGCTTTCGCAAATTTCAGGGCATCTGTCGGGAGAGCCGTCATCCACTAAAATGAGCTCGAAATTAGAAAAGGTCTGATTTAACACACTTTCAATACAAGCAGATAAATATTTTTCAACCTTATAGACCGGTACAATTACCGAAAAAAACATTTTTATCACCTATTTACTTCTTAATTCAACCAATATTTTCAACAGAAAATAAAGTCTGTATTTCATCGCATATGCAAACACTCTTTGCTTGAGCGGTAGTTTTCCTAAGGGATAGGAGCGTAAGGTTCTGACGGTCAGACGGTGTGTACAGATTTCCTTTAATCTGTTTTTCAGGTCTTGATAGCGGATACGGTTATCCTTTGCGTGCATAATTTCCTGAGAACAGAGCACCCGGCACATTGCCTGCCAGAACCGGTCGATATAAATCTGATAGGTTTTTTGAGGGATTTCTTTTTGAAATCTTTTTTCCACCTCATTCACAAACACGAGACTTTTTTCAAATCTGTCCTGTTTATAGGATTTGGAAATGGAATCCTCATTTCTGCAGTAGTAGTAAAAGGCTTCCCGGATTCCGGTTGCTTTCCGGATGCAGGAGATATAATCTACCATAAACAGAGCATCCTCCGAGAGCATTTCCCGTTCGGATTGAAAGGTAAGATTGTTTCTTTGGATGATTTCGTGTCGGAACAGATTTTTCCAGATACTCATTCCGTATTTACTGTCATCTGCATCCTCGGGTAATGCACCGACAATTCCCATTTGGAGCTCTTTTAGGCTTTCTTCGGTATCAAAATGGGTATCCTCAGAAAAGTAGGATTTGCGGACGCATTCGCCTTCTTTGCTGAACATTGCTCCGTCTACAAACAGAACGCCGGACATAACAAGGTCTGCGTGGCAGCTGACCGCTTTTTCGTAGAGCGTCTGAAACATATTGTGTTCTACATAATCGTCAGCATCTAAAAATCCGATATACTCACCGGTGGCAAGCTTGAGGGCGGTGTTTCGTGCCTTGCCTGCGCCTTCGTTTTCTTTATGAATCACCTTGATACGGTTATCCTCTTCTGAGAAGCTGTTGCATAACTGCAGGGAGGAGTCGGTGGACGAATCGTCTACCAGAATAATTTCAATTTCTTCAAGAGTCTGATTCATCAAAGAACGGACGCATCGTTCCAGATATTTTTCTGCGTTATATACCGGAATGATAATACTTACCTTTGGCTGTGGCACTGCTTTCACCTCGCAATTAATTTTTCATACTCTTTGATTAAAATATCTGCGTAGCTCTTTATACTTAAAATGTTATCTTTTTCTTGCTTGCAATTTTCTCGGAGCATGGTATAATAATCCTCATGCTCGAGGGTTTCCTTTAATTTCTGTGCAATCCCCTCGGGGGTGGGAACATTCACCAGAGTTCCCGTAACGCCGTCCTTTACCAGCTCTGCCATTCCGCCGCTGTTCATGGTGACGACGGGAACGCCCATTGCGTGTGCTTCTAAAATAGATAGCGGACAGTTTTCGTAGCAGACCGAGGGGAGAAGAAGCACCTTTGCCCTTCCTATGAGGTCTGTGAGCTTGTCCCCGGTCAGAAAGCCTGCAAGCCGGAGGTTGGGAATCCCTGTCAGCATTTCCTCGTCCGGACCGCTTCCTGCCACGATAAAGGTGTACTGGGGAAGCAGTCTGGCAGCGCCTGCAATGTTTTCAATTCCTTTTTCCTTGGAAAGTCTTCCGACAAAGACGATATAGGAATCCTGTGTCCGGTCGGTGTCGGTAAACTTTTCTTTATCAATAAAGTTATGTATGGTAATTGTTTTTCCTCGATAATATCCTCTGGCGGATAACAGCTTATTTTCTAAAAAGTGGCTGGGGCATACAAACAAATCAACCTTTTTATAGGTTTTTAGCACCGAATAAAGCTTTGCCTCAATCACGCCTAAAATGCTCTTTACCAAAGAGCCGTGGATACATTTGTTCCGGATGCAGTGAAGGGATGAGCCTTTGACACACTTCTCGCAAGGGATATTCCGATCAAAATTGTACAGAAGGTGGTTCGGACAAATCATCTGATAGTCATGCACCGTCTGGACAAGCGGAATCCCTTTTTTCTTGATGCCGTCAATGATGGACGGTGTCAGTTGAAAGTTGATATTGTTCATGTGAACGATATCCGGCTTGAAATCGTCAATCACCTGCATGATTTTCTTTTTGGCTTCCGTGGAGTAGATAATCCGGAACGGATACAGAAATCTTGAAAGCCCTTTTGAATGAAAATCCATATTTTTTGTATAGAGACCGGCAGAATTTCCGACGGTATTTTTCTCGTCGTACATTCCGAAATATTCCACCTCGTGACCGAGCCTTGAAAGATGCTCAGCAAGGTAGAGCATATAGCTCTCGCTTCCGCCACGAGGGTATAAAAACTTGTTTACCATTAAGATTTTCATAGCAATGAATCACTCTCTTCCCGGTTTGCTTTTGAAATACTGCCAAACAGCTTCAATTCCGTGTGTTGTACATTTTTGGAAAATCCGTTTCCCATCATCAGTATTGCTAAAACGCCTGTCAAGAGCGGATAGTTCATCGTGTTATCGGTGGTAGATACGATAATCAGGTAAAGGGTCAGGATAAAGGTGATAATCCCGTTCTCTACATTGTCGTGTCTTCCGAAATACCATGCTCTGACTAAGGTCATGGATACAAGCCATACGATATAACCCCAAAAGCCTAAATCAATGAAGTGCTGGAGAAAATCGTTATGAACGGATGCAACACCTACCTTCATGAAGGTATTGAGCTGATAGGTCAAAAATCCAATTCCGTTTCCCAAAAATTCCGGACTGAACTCATAGAATTTGTCGACTGCGTTATAAATTTCCACACGTCCGCTGGTGTTGATGCCTGCCTGTTCCAAAAGCTCAAAAGCATCCATTTTGATGAGTGCAATATAGCCAATCAGCAGGAGAATCACAACCACCGAAAAGAATGTAATCAGCCGGCTTGCGGTTTTTGGGCTGTAGTGTGCAACAAATTTTAAAAAGTATCCGAAAACAAGTGCGATTGCGATTGCAATCATTGCAATTCTCTTGAATGCCGATAAAAAGCAGAAGAGATTTAACAACAATAATATAAAATATACAATATCCTTTTTGGGTTTATACAGCATATAAATCAGATAAGCACCTAAGCAAAATGCAAGCTCATGAATTTCTGCCTGAACGATAATATCTCCGGTTACGCCTGCAAAAGTGGTTACCAATGTAATAAATTCAGAAAGATAATTTCCCAGCCCGTTTTGTGCAATGACGGTGATAATCATGAGAATATTGGCAATTAAAATTGCTACAAGATTATACCAGATGCCTTTTTTTCCGAATATGTAGAGCAAGGCACCTGCTCCCAACGCAAAGGAGAGCATATTCGCATAGATAAAGGAGCTGGATAGACCTCTGGACATAACGCTGACATCTACCGTTTCCATAAACCAGACAAACAGAGAAACAACGGTGGTGACCAGAAGCGGAATGCTATACATACACGCATCCAAAAAGGCGGTAAGACCTCTTGCGATATTGGGCTGATACAGGAACAGAACGGTGGCTGAACCGAAAAGAACGAGAGCAAAGGCATGGCGGTATGTCACGTGCAGACTGATGTCAATATATTCGTTCAGAAAATAATACATCATGACCGCTACAACCATAAAATAAAACACTTTTGCTTTTTCGAGAATTTTATTTTCCACGCATTTTGCCCTCCTTTCCCGGAATGTGCAGGATTATAGTTTTTCCCTTAAATCTGAAAGATAGCTCTTCTTATTCTCAATTGCCTCGGAAAGCAATTTTCTTGCCGTTTTGTTGACCTTAAAGGTTTCGGCAATCCCGATTTTATATTCAATGACAACATTCTGATGTTCGTCCCGTTCATCCAGCCACAAACGGAACAATCTCATGATATCTTCAACCGTGATATGGTCAGATTCCTCTGTCAGCATCACAAAGCTTCCGTTTCCGTTATATATGAAATCGGTTTTTGATTTTCCGAAGGCTTCCTTGATAAAGCGGGCAAACATCTTGATAATTTCATCGCCTGCATCTCTTGAATGCTCTGTGTTGATATGTACAAGATTCGAAATATCTGTCATACAGTACACAACACCGTCATCCAGGAGCTTTTTATCCTTGCCCTTTAAAAATTTGTCCAGGTAAGCTCTGTTGTTGAAGCCGGTAAGGTGGTCGGTATAGAAAATATAGTGAATAATATCTCCGACTCTTCCTAAAACAATCGCACTTCCGCAACAAAGAACCATCAGGAAGATGAATACAATCGCAGTATAGAGCGGTACATTTACACTTTCCCGGATAGAAGCTGAGGACAGCACCGAAATATAGCTTGCACCAAGGTATTTATTGTACTCATTGTTGGTTTTTGTTGTGGTGTCATAAAGTGAGGTGAGCTGTTCAAGCAGAGAATCAATTTCCTGCTCAACCTCTGCTCTTGCACTCGCATAATATACGTTGCAAAGCTCGGAACACGTTTCGGCGGAGAACTGACACGCCCCGCCGCAATAGCCTGTGCAGGCAGTGAAGGTGTTTAAAATATAGTTGCAGTAGGCAGAATCAATGATTGCGTGCTCCTTGCTTTCATTGTGGTCTCTCCAGCTATAAATCAACTCATCATAGGTTACCGTCTGGTCGCTGAAATAATCCTGGACATTTCTTTCGTGAAGGTTGTCGAGAATATATTCATAGGTGATATTGGTGTTGCCGGAATCCCGCATTTTCGTAACATAAGCATCAATGACGGTAACAACATCCTCTACAATGCTTTTGTCCTTCTCATTGGAAATGTTGTTGTTGTCAATTCTTGTGGTATAATCCGAAACCAGAATCGACTTGTTTTTGGTAATCTGATACTTAAAAATCTTTGAAAAGAGGGAAGAGACCTTAACCTGTCTTAAATAGTTAAAATCGTCCGCAAGCTCTGCAAAGGAAACACCGGTTTCGGTAGAACGGTAATAGTTGTTCTGTTCCATTCTCTGGTACAAGGTAGCAAGTGCGTTGTCAATGCTGGTATCAATCAGCTCCATCATTTCAATAAAATCGTAATCATTCTGATTGAGATTTTCGATGGTATTGTTGGCAGGAGCTACATTGACATATTTCTGGCTGAACTGCTCAAAATAGACATCCAGAATTTCATCGAGGACGGTTCTTGCAAAATCGGGACCTTCACCGCTGGTTGCGGCAAAGGAAACGATAAAGGTGCTGGGCTTATAGATGTATTCTTCGCCTTCTTCGAGCTTTGCCTCTTTTTGTGCAACCTTATCCACATCCTCAAGCGGATAAATATCAATTCTGGAAATCAGACTGTCCACCGAATAGATGCCGGTCAGTCCCATTTTATCAACAACCTTTGACATGACCGCAGAGGATTTGATTTCATTGACATCCAGCTTTTCTCCGGTTGGTGCAAGGCCTTTTTCTGCTTGCTCATCGTTATAATGAATGACCTCAGATGCAATGTAGGTATTCGCTCTGGAAAGCTTCAGATAGACTGCACAGGTCGCTAAAAGGCAAAAAATGAAGATGAACGGCAGAAATTTCTTTAAATATCTGAAAATTTGAAAATTTTTCATGGTTATCCTCCTATGCCTTTTTGGGGAATTTCTTTGAAATCCGGAAGAGTACAAGCGCAAGGTATAAAAGTGCCGCAAACATTACAAGCGGTTTGAGCTCACTCATCAGCGAAATTCCATAAATACTTACTGCAATACATTGATTCATTTTGTGACGGAAATACTCTCTGCCTGCGGTGATTGCTTCTTTTTCAAAGCCCTTGATATCCTCATAAATCGAATCTATGAGAGCATCTGCAGATGCAGAAAGCTGTGCGCCCTGGTGATTGGAAAGTATTTTATTGATAATCAGGTTGTTATCCATGATTTCCTTTTCGTTGGATGCCATATAATTACTGAAATTGGTTGCCATAACAGATAACTCGTCAATGCCGACCTTGGTTCTCCCCATATAGTATTTCCCGGATTTATCCCAGGTGGGAACCAGCACAATTCTTGTCATTTCCTCGCTGTACATCGCAACCGCCTGGTTGCAAAGCAGATAAGAAATATGATTTTTCTGACGGTCAAAATCAACATTCGTATTCTGATACGAGAGTCTGCCGACGTATCCGTCTCTGTCCCTTACAATACCGTTCTGCAAAATGAGGGATCTTAAATTCTGATTAATCTGTGTTTCCTTAAAATCAAATACCTTGCCGGCAATGGAATTGAAGGTGCTTCCGTTTTCGGTCACAAAGCTCGGATTTTTTCCTGCCATGCCGTACAGATAGTTGAGAATGGACTGTGCCTCCTTGTCAAAATACAAGACGATGTCCATATATTCCATTTTGGAAAAATCAGGCTTTTCAGAATCCAGACTGAAATTATCAGTGTATTTTTCTATGTAATATTCCTTGTATGCCGAGGTAATGAGCTTGATTACATTTTCAGAATCAAGGTGTGCGGTGTCCTTGGATGCGTGGTATCCTACGGCAAATTCTGTAGAAATATGGTACTGTGTTTCATCTCCGACACCACCCTGCACACACGGGTAAACGTAAAGGCAATTCTTAAGCTGTTTGGTTGTAACATTTTTCAAAGCACCTTTTCTGATTGCCCGTTCAACAACCTCGTCGCTGATGATTTCTGCCATATTGTATCTGGTACCGTTGGAATTGAGTGCCTGCGATGCCTCGGAATAGTTCAATGAAATGATTGCATGAACCGATTTTTTTAACTCAAAATGATTTACAATTCCGTATAGCATTGTGGTTACAAAGCATATCAGAATCATCCATGCATTCAGATATTCCGCAGTTTTAAAAATCTGTGTGCGCTCTGTACGGTTTACGTTTTTGAAGCGAAGCAGTATCGCTGCTACCGATGCCAAAAACAGTACGCCGACAATGAGAAGCATTAATTTTTGAATGATATCAGTAATCATTGTCTGTCACCCTCCCAACCTTAAAATTTATTGATGTCAATAACCACCAGCTCGGGTTGATTATTGATACGGAGAATATTCTTGTTTTCAAGTCCCGAGCTTACAATCAGCGGTTTTCCTGCCGTATCATATCTTCCGTAGACGAAATCGCCCTCCCGCTCGGGGAACAAGCCACCCTCGTGTGTAAACAGAGGACCGAGTACGGGGATACGCATCACGCCGCCGTGAGTATGGCCGCAAATCATCAGATCCCCCCAGAATTCCGGGGCAAACTCCTCAAAAATGAAGGGCTCATGCACCGCAGTGATTTTCAGATTCTCCGGATTTTCATAGATGTAATTCTGAAACGCTTTTTCGGAATAAGACCAGAAAGCGGATGGGTTCGAGGTTAAAACGCCGTATACATCAACGGTCATGGTTCTGATGCTGATGGTATCCTTTTCGTTTTTCAGAACCTTGATTCCGGTTGCTTCCAGTTGTTCTTCAAACGAATCGCTGACTGCAGAAAGTGCAGATTCATCCCGGTTCGTTTTGTCAAAACCGAATTTTTGGTCAAGTGCTTGTTCATGTAGCGGAAAATCATAGATGCTTTCTACTTCGTTGTTTCCGTAGATATAATAGGAAGGTGCAATGGACGATAACTCCTGTGCCAAGGCTACGGCATAGCCGGCATCCTCCTTGGCAGAGTTTACGATATCGCCGGTGCAGAGAATAATGTCAGGCTCTAATTCCTTTATGCGTGTTACGAGCTTTTTGTTGTTCTTTCCGTAAGAGGAGCGGTGTAAATCGGATAACTGAATCACACGCACCGGTGTGTCAACCTTGATACTGCTTGTGTTGTAGAAGGTTTCCCGGAAATTCCGATTGCCGATATAGCTGCAAAGAACAACAACAATTGCCGTTGCAATGCAAACAAACATCATACCGATTGCAAAGAATTTCAAAGCTCTGAGATTTTTTCTGGTTTTCGGGCTGAGCGTATGATAGCCGCTTTTTTTCAGGATTCTGATGTTCTTTCCTTCGCCCATGATTGAGGTAATGCAGGATATCAGCAGCTTGGTGCATTCTTCCTTGAATTTTTTGAAATCCTCAGGGCCGTCATAAAGAACAATCACCTGCTTTTCGTCGGGACGTTCGATTTCAAACGTGTCTGCCCAGGCGGAATATACCGCCTCTGATGCAGTTTCCTTGAACAGCTCTTTTATTTTTTCCTGATATCTTTGTGTTTTTTCCGTATTTTTCATTTTATCCATATCAAACCAAACCTTTACTGTTATTTTTGATAAAGTGCATAGGTTGACTTTGCAACATCCTGCCAGCTATATTTGTTTAAAATAAATTCATCGACACCGACTCTGAGTTTTTCAACAAGCTCTTTGTTATCGCAGAGTGCTTTGAGCTTGTCAGCCAAATCTTCTACATCGCTTTTTCTGAAATAGACTGCCTTATCCTCGGCGACCGATGTATTTTCCGGAATGTCGGAGCACAAAAGCACGTTCTGATATGCAAGTGACTCCAAAAGACTCAAAGACATTCCTTCCAGGTCGGAGGGTAATACATTCAGATAGGAATTGGAATAAATTTCGTTTAACAGATCGCCCGAAACAAAGCCGGTGAAGATAATGTTGGGATTTCCTGCCGCTTTTTCCTTTAACATTCTTACATAATCGTCAGTGTCGCTGGTGTCGCCTGCAATCACAAGCTTCTTGTCTGTTGTGATTTTGTTGTAAGCATCAATCAGATAGTGAATTCCTTTTTCGGCGGTCAGTCTGGAAACGACCGAGATATATTCATCCTTTTTGAGCCCGTAGGCTTTGGTAATCAGCTCAGCATCCTTTTTTTGCGGACGGCTGATTCCGTTGTGGATGATTGTTGTTTCCCGGTTGTAGGTCTCTTTAAAGTAATCGTAAGCCGATTGACTTAATACAATCACTTCATCTGCATATTTTGCAAGAACCTTTTCGCCGAATTTGATATATTTAGAAGCAAAGCCCTTGCCCCATTTTTCTCTTTGCCAGTCCAGACCGTGAACGGTAGCAACGCATTTTTTTCCGAAAAGCTTTGGAATCCAGAGTGCCGCACATGGACCTTCTGCATGAAAATGAATCACATCATATCTGCCAAAGGATGCCGCAATTGCCGCCGTGAAGGATGCCATCATTGCGGCAACACCACGGAGGTCGAGTGTCCAGGCGGTTTTGATTCGCACACCCTGATATTTGTGGTCTGAAACGGTTCCGACATATTCATTTTCAATCTTGTCCGAGGAACGGTTGTAGCAGGTGACATCCAGTCCCATTTCAACCAGAATCGGACAAAGGGTTGTAAGCACATTTTCGATTCCGCCCCGTCTGGAGGGAACTACCTTGTGCCCAATCATTGCAACTTTCATTTTTTTCACTCCAAATCAGATTATCTTCCGGTAGCGGTCAGCATTACAATCGGTGTTTTCAGCATGATTTTCAAATCATTCCAATAGGTTCTTGTCTGTATGTATTCGATATCCATTTCCACCCATTCCTCAAAGGGAATGTCGTTTCTGTTTTTGGAAATCTGCCAGGTGCAGGTAAGACCGGGAGTCACTAAGAGTCTTAATCTCTGATAATCGGTATAGTATTTGACTTCACGGGGAAGGGGCGGTCTCGGACCAACCAAGGTCATATCGCCCTTGAATACATTAAAGAATTGCATCAGCTCATCTAAGGAAATCTTTCTTAGGAATTTTCCGAATCTTGTGATGCGGGGATCTTCCTTCATTTTAAATACCGGACCGTCCATTTCGTTCTGTTTTGCCAGCTCATCAATCATTTTGTCCGCATTCGCACGCATGGTACGGAATTTATACATATAAAATTCTTCCCCGTGGCGACCGACTCTGATCTGCTTGTAGAAAGGTCCTGCACTCGGATCGTCAATGACAATAATAATCGAAATGACAATCATCAGGGGCAGGAAAAACAGCAGAATCAGGGTTGCAAAAAAGATATCAAATAACCGTTTTCTTGTCCAATAAGTGGAATAGGATTTTTTGATAATCGCTTCTAATTTTTCTCTTGTTTTTGCGTCAACTTTGTCCTGGTCAATGTAGGGCATGAACGTACACTTCCTTTTCATATTTTCATTACAGAATCATATTCTGTTTTTCTGTTTTCTGATAAATAAAATGCTTCAAAAACAATGTTTTTGTCTTTAAAATCGGGGTTAATTTTTTTCAGGTAACCGGGATGGAATAATACCTCGATATCAAATCCTCTTTTTTCTGCAAGCCTTTGATATTTCGGCAGAAGCTTTCTGACTCTTTTTTCATCCATTCTTCCGGAAAAGAGGATTCCGAAAAAGCAGGAGGTGGATACCGGTTCATTTTTTGTGTATTTCCGGTTCCATTGCCACAAAAATTTCAGAAGCCATTGCTTTATAAGGTTGATTCCGCTATAGGTTGCATACAGAGACGGCGTTGTGAGATATGGCAGCAAAGGCTCTGCCGGAATCCGTAAATAATCCACCTTGATGTCTTCCTCCTTCAAAACCCGGAGTAGGGCCTTGAACACTGCCGGAATCATATGTGTATGCTGATGGCTGTCGATGCAGAAGGGAGCACCGGCAGGCAAAATGCTTTTCCAGTATAAAATCTGTGCTTTGATTTCCCGGTAGAGCTGTTCCTCCAGCTCTTTTCTATGAAGCAATCCCAATCGGAACAGTCCGCCAAAGGTGTATCTGAAATTTCCGTTTTGGTCAGCAATCAGATTGATTCGGGAAGCATCTGCCATGCACCGTCCTTCTACCAGGTTCAAGTGCAAGGAAAGCCTGACATCCTTCTGCTCTGATAGCTTGTGTAAATCCACATTCTCAAAGTTCGGGAAAACGCTGACCTTGTTCAGCACACCTTCGGCAATACATTGCCGGATGTGCAGGGAGGAGGTTTCATCAAGACCGTAATCGTCTGCGCAATAATATATCACTTATTTTTCACCTTCCGTACCAAGCTTAATGATGATTGTATCCTCTATTGTTTTAATACAACCGTCCTGCGGCCATGTGTTCATGGCTTTTACTTCTTCTGTTTGCAGGAAGGCTTTCTTTTCTTCACCGCTGATGAATTCATAATTTTTATCGCAGTAATCGTTTAATGCACTGCACAAAACACTTTGTCCGACGGTTTCATCGTCAGCACGGAGAATATATCCGTCTGTGATTCCGGTGATAACCGGAGGAAGCGTAACGCTGTAGGCTTCGCTGTTTTTGAGTGCGCCAATGACAAGCAGTCTGTTGCATTGCTCCTGCCCCGGTGTCTGTTCCATCCGGTCTGCAATTCTTAATAAAACGCCGTAGGATTTTTCGTATGCCATTTGTGCCTTGTGATAGCTCACATTGGAGATAACTACTTGATTTGCAACGAGTATCGTTGCAGTAATCAGCACAGTCCAGCACCGGAGTTCGGCAAATTTTTCCGTACCTCTTTCATAAAGCAAGAGGAAGAACAGATAGAACACGCAATAGCCCATCAGCATGAGATTATGATAGTCAATTTCTGCGTTGATAAATGCAAGTGCGGCAGAGCCGAGTATCGAAAGAACCCCGAATACTGCAAGCAGCAAAAGCTTTGCAGGTTGTTGATAAAGCTTTTTTGTTATGATTTGCCGGATGTAACAGAAAAGTGTCAGTATCAGAAGAATCCCATTCAGTACAACAGATACGTTGATACCGCCGGATAAATCAAAGAAGCATTTCAAAAAGCTCTGCTTCACAACATACAAGGAAGCGAATAAATCAATGCCCGACAAGGAGGCAGAGGAATTGATTCCCTGATAATCCAGCAACTCCACCGAGCAGATGCCAAGCATTGCTTTGAGTGTGATTGCGTAGAATGCCATTCCTAAAACACCTGATAAAAGGATGCGAAGCGCCTTTGTCAGTACAAGCCGGAAGGATGTGTTGCCAAACACAATTTCATCAATCAGCCGGAGTAAAACCAGCATGACGGTAACCGTAATATATGCCTGATAGATTCCGGTTGACAAGGCAATGAGTACCGCTGAAAGCAGGTATTTCGGTTTTTCCTTTGTCAGAAGCAGAGCCGCAAGCGTTGCAAGAAAAAAGGAAATTGCATAACCGTCTGCTACATAATTATACATTAGCACCGAGGTGACGGTCGGGAAGGAGACAATCACGGCTCCAATCAGACCGGCGGTGATTTTTTTCTGTACCTTGAGTATTTTGCAAATGCATACTGCACCAAGCGCATGGAACACAATTGCGAGAATACCGTTTAAAAACGGCAGGTCATAGAAGGAGCTAAACGAGCAGGCAACCGGCAAAAACCATCTTCCGAGTGCAATCATATTCTGCGAATCGTACCGGAATACCAGCGAGTCCCAATTCGGAAGCCAGCTTGTTATCTTATATAAATGTGCAACCAGACCGACCAGCAGGCTTGCAAAAAAGCAAACCTTCCATTGGGGCAACAGGTAAGTATTGAGTTTTTTTAACACTTTTTCAGGCAAAACTACCACTCCAGCCATTTGAATTTATGTAGAAATTTTCCGTATAATTTATCATACAATTTTACACCGACAATCCGCTTGATAAAGAGTGTCCGCTTCGCAGTTTTGGAAGTCCACGAAGCACAAAAGTGGTGGATGGAATAGGTGTTTTTCGTAATGATTTTTTTTCCGGTATAATATTTCATCGGACACAGATAATCCTCGGGTAACATATGGATTCCCATAAATATCTGGTCCTGATTTCTGATATCCAAACCAAGCATTTTCATTGTATTGGTATTTCTGTCCGGGCAGGGTGTCATATCATAACTGCCGTCCGGAAGGATAAAGGAAATGTCATCATAATCTGCAAGCAGTCTGCCGACCAATTCATTCCCGGGCTCGCAGGCAAAGCCGAGTCCGGTGGAAATGATGCCGTTATCATCAAAGCCCATATATCCGGTTGTTTCAATCAGCTTGTCCAACGGCTTTAATAGCTCCACGTCGGTATCCAGATAAATTCCACCCTCATCATACAACACCTTGAGTCTTACATAATCGCTGACAAAAGCCCATTTGCCGGCATCGTATGCCTCCCTGGCATATCGGTTCTGCGAAATGTCAAAATTCTCTTCGTTCCAGCAAATGATTTTGTATTCCGGACAGTATTTTTTCCAGCTTGCAATACATTTTTCGGCAAGTGCCGGCATTTTCCCTTTTCCGAACCAGCAATAGTGAATTACTTTTGGAATCTTCATTGTTTTTTCTTCTCCCTATATAAATCAAGCATTGTTTTAAAAGCATCCCGATGAAAGATAAGGTTTGCAAGGATATATAATCCCGCAATCCAGACAGAATGGAGCATTCCGTTCAGTAACAGCTTTAAAAAGGAAAGGTTCTCAAATGTATCCACAAAAAAGATTGCCATAACGATTGTAAAAACGGCACCGTTGGTAATCAGGATTTTATAGGTTTGCATCTGACTTCTTTTTAAAATTTTCTTATTGGAATGGTAAATTGTCACAATGCCGCGGTACAAAAGTGCCGCAATTGTGCCAATCAATGCTCCGCAGATTCCTATATAAATCAATGCAACGATAGAAATGGTGAGATTGATTCCCATTTCCCAGATTGCGTGGGAGCGGGTTTTTTTAAAATCGCCTGCATACTCAATGATACCGCTGACGGGAAGCTTACCGTTTGCGAGTAACTGCATCAGCACAAAAAGGAACAACAAAGTTGTGTTGATGTAGGGTGCATCGGTCATGTTCTTTGTATAAATCTGTAACAGCGGCAACAAGAATACCGCCATCAGGGTATAAATGAGAAAGGTCGTCATAATATAGAAGGTTTCATAGGTATGAAACAGTTTATCAAATTTTTCCCGGTCAACATGAAACATCTGTCCCAATGCAAAGGTAAAGGAGGATGCAATCCGTGTAATCAATGCCTGTACCGGTGCGAAGAACACGTGCTGGTACAGGGAATAAACACTTGTCATACCGAAGCTGTTTACCGAAGCATATTTACAAAAAATCGGAATCAGCATGATGTCGGTGTTATTGAACACCATGCCCGAAATCTGATGCACCAAAACGGAATTCTTCTGGGAAATGGCTTCAAAATCAGGCTTTGTCTTTAAATCAAGCCATTGATATCTGCGTTTGGCATAAATATATAAGTATCCGTAGCGGACAAGCTCAATTGAGCAATAAACAAGCTGAATCAGGATAAGATTCGGTGCCAGATGCAGAACCAGTAATTTTCCGGCATTCGAGGCAAGATGCAACACGATTTCGGAATTGTTGAGGACATAGTTTCTTCCGTCTGCCTCCATCAGGATTCTGTATTTTGCCAGTACAAAGTAACTGAATAATGATGGCAGGGCATTTAATATAATCAGAGCAAACAAAACATAGCCATTCTTTACCGGTGTGTCTATCACAAAGGAAAACACAACTGCAATCACAAGTACAATCGCACCGTACAAAAAGCCTGTTCTGACATAGAAGGAATGTGTTGCAGAAAGAACAGCGCTTGCACTCGGATAGTCTTGTTTGCCGATTCGCTTGTAGAGTGCCTGGGTTGTGGCAAGCCCGACCCCTGCCTCCAAAAGACACATATATGTAAAAATCTGTTTTATGATATCCAGAACGCCGTTGACATCAGAACCGAATTGTTCCCGGTAAAGCTTTGGTAAAAGAAAAGAAATTGCAATTAGCACAACCTGACACGTCACCGATGAAATCAGGTTCAGCTTAATTCTTGAATCCTTTTTTGCCACTTGGTTATCCTCCTGTCGTGTGTGTTCGCATTTATTTTTCCTTTGCCTCAAGAAACAGCTTTCTGGTTACAAAATTGTAAATCGGAACAATGACCATCGCAAGAAATTTTACAATCAGATAATGGATGGAGGTAAATTTTATCCCCAGCCATAATATAAATTGGTTTAAACCCAGTCCGCCGATGCTCAGGAGTATGAACAGAATAAATTCCTTGATTTTGTTCTGTTTTTTACTTTTAAAAACAAAGGTCATACTCAAAAGGTAGTTTACCGTAACAGAAACGCAAAAGGAAATTGACGAAGCAAGCAATACATCAACAAATAGCTTTTCTTTTAATAAAACAAGAACTCCTACGTCTACAATTGCGGCAATCACGCCCACAATTGCAAACTTAAATAACTGCAGTATCAATTTCTTTCCTCCGTTTGCAAATCCTTAATCCTTGGCAAAAATCCAGAGCGTATCCTTTACGTGGTCCTTGTCCTCGGTTAAACTGTATACACTCAGGATCACAGCTTCCCCGTTTGCTTTTTTGTATGTAATGGACGGTGTTTTGCCTTCTGCAATTTGTCTTTTGATTGCATCATAATTCAAAAAGCTTGTTACCGCTCTGTGATAATCGGGATGTACCATGTCGTCAATATATTTTGCCAGCAGCCTGGAAAAGCTTTCTTCCTTTTCGTGATATCCAAGATAAGCAGGCATCAGAATGCGATGGGCATGATCAGTTTCTAAGGATACCCGGTAAATACCGTTGTAATGTTCTTTTAACACAGAAATCATGGTATCAATTTCCCGGATGCCGGTTTTGGTCTGAACATAATCGGTGTCCTTGTCCTCAGCTGTGCTGATTTGTTCTTTGTTCTGATAATACCGTGCCTTTGCTTCGTACATTCTGATTTCAGCCTCACGAACCAATTCTTCACAGTCCGTGTTCTGACTTCTGAACGACATACCAATCGCAACATTGTAGCCCTTCGGCTTTAACTGCTCGATGAAGATTTCGATATCCTGCTTGATTTTTTCCTGGCTTGTTTTTTCTGCAAAAACAAGGAATTCATCGCCGCCCATGCGGTAAATACTATGCCCGAAGAACACGTCCTTTAATGTGTTTGCAATAAAGACAAGCATTTCATCGCCTGCGGCGTGTCCGTATTTGTTGTTTCTGATATGAAGCTCGTTCACATCAATATAAATGCAGGAAAAGTCCTTTGGCTTTTCCCGGTCAAATAACAGGATATCCTTTTTATATGCCACACGGTTGGATGCGCCGGTCAGGGAATCGGTGGTTGCGGCAAGCTCTGTTTTGTTCAGATGCTTTTTGTTGTATATCGCAATGGAGAAGCAAACTGCAACATCTTCAATCAGCTTCCGGATGGTAACACTTTTTCCGGGATTGATGGTTCCTAAAATGCTTACATGGTTTTTCTTATCCGTAATTGCGGCAAAGGTGATATCAGAAATGTCATGCTTTGACAAGAATTCATATAATTCAGGATTGGTTTCTTTCAGATGCCTATTCGGGATAATCTGCATATAACCAATGGATGAATTGTTGATGCTGTGGAGATTTGCGGCATAACGGAAAAGCTCGCCAAGCAGGTAGGTTCTGTCCTCTCCCAGCAACAGTTTATCCTCTAAGGAAGGACGGATATAACAGAAATCCTCTCCATCCGTATCGGTAAAGAAAGCGGATCGTGATTTTGAAAATTCCTTGATGTTTTTCAGTGCCGCTGTGATATTTGTATATTGCTCATTTCTTTCAATCAAAAGCTTTCGGATTTTCGAGGATTCTGCATGGAGCTTGCTTCTGTCCTTCTCGTTTTTCATCACAAGCTGTGTATAAATTACAATAATCAAAAACATTGCGACGAAAGTGATGAGCAAATTCTGGGCAATTTTATGTGTTTTTGCAAACACCTGCGTTTCGTAACGGGCAAGCATAATTCCCCAGTCAAAATCCTCCAACGTAGAATAATGCACATATAAATCCTCACCGGTTAGGATGGATTTGAAGGAGGAGTATCCATTGTCTGAATTGATAAAATCCTCATAGGAATATCCGTCGTTATACTGTCTGTCTTTGAAATTTTCCAATTCGCCCGGGTTTTGGTTCAGGGTATCAATCACAAATTTTCCGGTTTCTTTATCATAAACAAAAAGCTGTGCATCCAGGTCTTTTGCCATAGCTCTGTATTTTTTGCCGATGGTATCCAGGGGAATAACGCCGTATAAAATACCAACCGTTTTACCGTTTACCTTAATCGGAACCGAACTTCGGATCAGCTCTTCATTGCTTCTTGTAAGGTCGGGGATTCTGCCGCTTAGGTATTCACCGCGAGCTGCCTCCTCTGCAAAGGAAATTTTACCGTTTAAATCTACTGTACCGACCTTGGTTACAAAGGTATGATCCGGATTTAAAATGCCGATATTAGAAAACAACCCGATTGGCTTGAAGGAATCAAACATAAGGCTATAGCTTTCGCCGTCCGAATGAAGCTTGGCGGCAAAGTTTGCCATTGTCACAAGATTTTCTCTGTCTGATTTCAATTGCAGAGTTAAATCGTCCTTAATCTGCTTTGTCTGGATATGAAGCATTTCGTATGCTTCGTGCTCTGCCTCGAGATAAAAAGAGGTAACCATAGCAAGAAATAACGAACAAATCAAAACTGCGGTGACAACTGTATATAAAATGTTGTTTTGTTTTTGTCTTTTTCTCTCATAAGTAATTGCCATTTTATTGCATCTTCTTTCATATAAATAATATTTTAGTTATTTTGGCATACACTGTCATTATATCACTAAGCTGCATAAAAATCAAGGAATAAAGCAATTTTCTTGATTTTCTCATGTTTGCACAAAAAAAAGAGGATGATTTATGACAAATGATGTACAACGGCAAGAAAAAATATCCCTCCGCATAATCACGAAGGGATATTGATGTTATTTAAGTTTTAATTCAATTGCCGCAAATTCATAGGGATATAAGATGCTGTCCAGTACGATTGCACCGTTCTCTGTATGACCTTCACAATTTAAGAAGGTAGCCTTCTCAAACGGCACAGTGATAGCAACTCTTGTTTTTTTCATCTTATCCGGGTAAAGATTCCACAAGCCGATTGCCATGCAATCTGCATTTTTCTTGACCATGAGATAGCATTCCGGATAATCTCCGTCCATGTAGGCATCAAGCGGTTTTTTGCCCAGCCACTCAATTTCCTTTACCATCTGACGGCGACGGGCATAATTTCCGAAAAAGCCGTGTAGCAGTTTTGTTTTTTCTGCATCAAAGGGAAGAACACAAAAACGTTGTCCGTTTTTATTTTCGTAGGAGAATACGCCGATTTTCCGGTTCTCATCCGCACCGATATAGGAAAGAACTCTGGCTCCGTCCTTTAATTTCAGCGTTTCAAACGCATAAGGGTCCAGACGGGTATAGACCGCCTCATCCACATAATATTCCTGAGGAACATCCGCAAAATTTGACTTTTCGTATTCTTTCCCGCTATCTGCTGTGTCAATACCGACATCAATGCCTCGCTTGATCAGAAGCTTTGCCGCAGTAAGGTCTAAGATACTTCCGTTTTTTAACAACGATTCGGGGATATGTCTTGCATTTTCGCCAAAAACAATATTCACCCCGTCCCCGTCAAAAGCAGTCGGCAAAGAATTTTTTGTGGTAAAACGCGCAGATGCATAATAGAGCGTATTTAAAATGTTCTGGTATAACTCCGAACTGTTACAATCCAGCTCCATTTCCTCTGCTAAATGCATATGATTGTAGGGACGGACACCCACGCAGGTTTTATCAGAAAAATAATCGTGAATCAGTTGGTAGTTTTTCTGATTGTCTGCCGCCGCATCAATATAGCCGGTCTCATAATCCGGGTCAGAAACATAGTCGAGCATATATTTTAAGCATCCGACCGATTCATCGTCTGCGGTACAAACCATATCCAGAGCTTCCAGATATGCCGCCGGGGTAGTAAACCGGGGACGGGGATAGGTGTCCCCCTCGGTCATCAGCTCAATGTCCTCATCCTTACACCAAGCCATCTGTGTTCTGGTGATTTCAATGACCTCGCTGATTGTCTTTTTGCCGAAAAAATAGTTTTCCCATTCCGACACCCAATAGGGCGCTCCGGTAAGCCGCAAAAACGGACGGGTGTTTCCTGCCATGATTTTTGCAAGCTCTAAGGCATTGTAGCCCTCCGGGTCCCAGGAGGAGGGACAACAGCAAAAGCTCAGGCGTACCTCCGGGTGCTTTTCATCCAGGGCTGCACGCAGTTTTTTGAAGAAATTGCGGACAGAATCTCCTTGTGTTTTGAGCCATGCGTCCCGATAACGATTCTTTCC
>SVJN01000005.1 GCA_015068965.1 Oscillospiraceae bacterium | reverse complement strand
TTTGAAGCTGACTGCACAGGATTTATTGTCCTTTGGTGTGATTGAAAAGGTATTGCCCGAGGAAAACCGTTCTGCAGAACAGATTTGCAGTCTGATGAAGCAGGAGCTGGTAACAGCCTTTGCTGAGTTAGAAAAGAAGAGTGAAAAAGACCTATTGGAGGAACGCTATCATCGGTTCCGGAAAATTGGTGTGCTGGAAGAATAATTAACAACCCCCAAACATCAGATGCTTGTCTGAGGCTTGGGGGTTGTTATTATACAGGAAATTACAACATTTATGTTGTAATTTCTGGTAATATAATGGCTTTTTCTAAAATTCGCTCAATCAGTTTGATGCTGTTTTCTGAGCTTTCGGGAGTTACAATTTCCGGTTGCTTATTATTCTTGACACAATCAACAAAGTATGCAATCCTCCTTGTGATTGTAGGGCGGATATTATCCGCCCGTCATGTGTCTTTATGCTTCAGTCGGTAAAATAACCGAAAGTGCCGAAAATTCCTTTTTAAAATGCTCCTGATAGCGTTTTACAACCGATTCAAAGCTGACCTGCTCATAAGCAGAACGGTAATCAAAATAATCCCCGTCTAAAAATGCGGTGGTGAGGTAGGTGTGTGCATATTCCTCGATATCGTTATGTGAGCGGATATAATCACCCCAGATTACCTTTTTGATTCGTTCAAACGCATCACGTTCGGGGGTATAGCTTTCTAAATACGAAGTAATGATTTCATAAACCTCTTTTGGATTTTTGGATTCACCCTCGATTGCGGTAAAGCCATAGTCTATCTGCGGATTGAATTCCGCAGAAAAGGTTGCGTTAATCAAGCCTTCGTCATAGAGCTTTTTATAAAGCTCGGAGCCTTTGCCGAACAACATGGTAGAAAGAATATTCATTTCAATGGTCTTAATCAGGAGTGGTTTGCCGCCATAGCCGACATCACGGTCTTTAAAGCCAATCATAAATAATGGCTGTGCAACACTCAATTTCTGTTCGGAATATGCGTTGGCAATTGCCTCCGGCTCCTGCGGGTAAATCCGTTTGATTTCCTCGTCAAACGGTTTGTTAGAGCGGATTCCTGCATCAATCGTCTGCACCGTTTTTTCGATGTCAATATCTCCGATTACTATCAGCATCATGTTGGAGAGATTGTAAAAGGTGTTGTAGCATTTATAAAGATAATCGCTGGTAATTTGTGCGATACTGTCGATGGTTCCGGCAATTTCAAGCTTGACCGGGTTATTCTGATACAAGCATCCAAGGAGGTTAAAAAATACCTTCCAGCCTGCATTATCATCATACATCCGGATTTCCTGACCGATAATTCCTTGCTCCTTTTCTACACTCTCAGGCGTAAAGTGCGGTGTCTGCACATATTCTAACAACGTGGAAAGATTTTCGTAAAGGTTAGAGGTGGCAGAAAACAGGTATGCCGTCATGTTAAAGCTGGTGAATGCGTTTGCATTGGCGCCGTACTGTGCAAAGCGGTCAAAGATATTACTGCCGTCCGGCATATCAAACATTTTATGCTCTAAATAGTGTGCAATTCCGTCCGGAACCTTGGTGATTTCTGTTTCGCCGGGGACAATAAATTCAGAATCAACAGAGCCGTAGCGAGTGCCGAAAATGGCATAATTCTGCCGATATCCTGCCTTCGGCATCAGGCAGATGCGAAGTCCGCTCGGATGCGTTCCCTCATAAACAGTTTCTTGTGTGGTTGTGTTGGTACGTTTTCGTAACTGCATTTTACTGCTCCTCCTTTCCGGTCAGGAAATAGACTGTATCCAGCTCAACTGCCTGCATAGCACGCACAACATCCTCTTTTGTAACCTTCCGGATGTGTTCGATATAGTCAGCAATCTCATAATCAGTTCCTGCAAGCCTCTCTCCTAAGTAGAAGCCCTGCAGCATCCGCTGGTCGTCATAGGCGGATTCATAGGTATTCAACAAAGCATTGATGGAGGACTCCAGTTCAAAATCCGAGATATCACCTTTTTTGACGGCATCCAACTGTACCAGAATTTCATCATATGCTTTCTGGAAATTCTCAAATTCAATGCCGGCATTGACAAACATCAGTCCCTTGAACTTTTCCAGCTGACTGGATGCATAGTAGCACAGACTCAGCTTTTCACGCACATTGTTGAATAGCTTGGAGTGTGCACCTGCACCGAAAATGCTGTTTCCGACAATCAAGCCCCACATACGTTCATCAGTCGGGGCGATGTTGGTGCGTAAGCCTAAGGAGAGCTTTCCTTGTGTTACGTCCATGCGGTCGGTAACGGTTTGTACCGATGCATTCTTCCGGAAAATTCCTTCGGACGGAATCAGTGCATTCTCAGAAACCGTCGGGAGCGTTGTAGCAAGCATTTTTCGAATCTTTTCAATATCGGTCTGTCCGCAGATGAACACATCAATTACGGATTCGCCAAGCAGTTTCTGATAATATGCATAAAGTGATTGCGGTGTAATCTGACGAAGCCCCTCAACGGTTCCGAGCTTGGAAATCGCAGCGGCTTCACCCTTGCACATTTCCTCTAAGCAACGCAGTCCGGCATAGGTGCGTTTATCATTAATTACACTTTGTGCCCGGTCGATTGCGTTGTTCTGCTCTTGTGTGAAAAACTCATTACAAAAAGCACCGTTTTCGGTGACCGGTGTAGTCAGAATTGAGAGCAGAAGCTCGCAAAGCTGTGCAGTAAGTGGCTCCTGATTCGGTGCAAAACAATCGGAAATGCTTTCCGCATCAAAGGCTAAAATCTGGTCGTCTCCCTTTTTTACAACACCGACAGAAAGGCTTGCACCATAAAGGTTTTCCAAGTATTTTGCCATTTCGGTGGTGTTTTTACAAAGACCACAGCCTCGTTTTAATACATAGGGAAGCAGTGCGTTCATGGATGCATCCGCTTCCTTTAACGGTCTGTGGATATAAATGCCGAGTGTGGTTGTTTTCAGCCATTCCATCGGAATGTAGGAAAGTGACACATTCGGGTTGATTTGCATTGTTTGTATCATATTGTTACCATTCCTTTTCATTATCTCTTTTATTTTACTCTGAAAACCTCCGTTTGTCAACCCACAAAGCTCTCAATTTCCTCAAAAGTAAGGTCTTTGTGCAGAGCAAGATTGATTCCGTTTGCAACGGTCTTTGCGGCTCGCTCAATCACCAGGTCGATATCCTTGGGGGTTACCATGAGCCGTTCGATGTTTTTGGAAAGTGTTTTCTGGATTAAAGTTTGTTTTTGCTTTTTAGGAAGGTCGGTTGCTTCTAAGTCGGCAATGACAGAATCCATACTGTCGCTGACGATGGTTGCCGCATCCACAACGGTTGGAACCCCAATGGCGATAACCGGTATCCCTAATGTTTCCCGGTTCAGAGCATCACGACGATTCCCGACACCTGCGCCGGGAGCAATTCCGGTATCGGAAAGCTGGACGGTTGTGCTGATACGGTCCAAGCTGCGGGATGCAAGGGCATCAATCGCAATAATCGCCTTTGGTTTGATTCGCTCTACAACACCACGGATAATTTCAGCGGTTTCGATTCCGGTTGTGCCGAGAACACCGGGGGCAATGGCACAGACACCGGCAATACCCTCATCCAAATATTCGCTCATGTGTAGCTTCATATGCCGGGTAATCATCAGATGAGACATTACCTGCGGACCGAGTGCATCAGGGGTAATGTCACGGTTTCCCAAGCCAACAACAAAAACGGTATCCTCCGGAGCAAGGGATAGCATTTTCTTGAGCTCTGTTGCAATCTGCAGGCAAACTGCCTCGTATACCTCAAGACTGTATTTTAAATCGGGTGCTTCGATGGTGATATATGCCCCAATCGGCTTTTGGAGTTTTTTTTCGCCGTTTTCGTTGGTGACATGAATTCGGGTAACACAGAGCCCGTCCTTTTCTTCTGTTTCGGAACAGATGCCGTCTGAATCATTTGTGTTGTCAGAGGTTCTGTATATGTCATGTGCTTCTAAGGCTAAATCGGTTCGAATCAAAAAAATTCCTCCTGTCATGTTGTCATTAACAGTATTATGAGGAATTTTTGGAGTTTCTATTCTATTTTATGATTCTGAAAAGTGCTTTATTTATGGTAGGTTTCGTTTGCGTTGATTTTAAAGGCACGGTAGATTTGCTCGCACAAAACAACACGCATTAACTGATGCGGCAGAGTCATTCTGCCAAAGCTCAGCCGGAGCTGAGATGCATTTTTTACGGCATCGGAAAGTCCCAATGAACCACCGATTGCAAAACAAATCCGGTCGGTCTGCATGGCACTATCTGCAATTTTTTGTGCAAACTCTTCGCTGGAAAGGGTTTTTCCTTCCACACATAGCGTAACAAAAAAGCTCCGTTCCTTTAATTGTGCAAGAATCGCATTTCCTTCCTTTTCCAAAATCTGTTGCTTTTGTTTTTCGCTTGGGTTATCCGGAATTTTTTCGTCCGGCAATTCAATGATATTGCATTTTGCAAACCGGGAAAGGCGTTTGATATATTCCGAAACCGCATCCCGGAAGAAGGCTTCTTTTAATTTTCCAACAGTAATGATTGTGATTTCCATGCTTCAAACCTCGTAATATCGTGTCGGGATGCAACCTGCAGGGTGATATCGGTATTCAGCTTTGCACCGACTGCTTCTAATTCATTTTTTACCGTCTGGTACGCAATCTGAGGCGTATTATTTTCATTGCTCAGATGCCCGAGCATAATCTGGTGTGTACCGCTGTTTAAAAGACGTACGGCAGTTTGTGCCGCTAAACGATTGGACAGATGCCCGTGTTCACCTAAAATTCTTTTTTTCAGGAAGAAGGGATAGCTTCCGTACATCAGCATATCAACATCGTGATTCGATTCTAAAAGCACCTGTTCACTTCCGGAAATGGCAGAAAAAATCTCCTCAGAAAGGATTCCGGTGTCGGTTGCAAGTGCGTACTTTTTTTTGTCTGAAAAAAAGGTGTAGCCAACCGGGTCAGCCGCATCGTGAGAAATCGAAAAAGGACAGATGCCAATCTGCCCGATTTCAAAGGTATGGTTCGGTGTAAGAATATTGCAGTTTTCCTCCGGAATCTTTCCGGCAGGAAAAGCCGCTATGGTTTTTTCGGTTGCATAAACCGGAAGCTTGTACCGTTTGGAAACAACGCCTGCACCGCCGATATGGTCGGTATGCTCATGCGTGATGAGAATTGCTGATAAATCCGAACAGGATAAATCCAGCGTATTTAAGGTTGCTTCCAACCGTTTTCCGGACATACCGCAATCAATCAGAATATTGGTTTTTCCGTCCGAAAAAAGGGTTGCATTGCCGGAAGAACCGCTAATCAAAGATAAAAACATAATTATGCCTCAGAATCCATTACCTGAACACGGTGAATGTCTGCACCCAGGCGAATGAACTTTTCTTCAAAATTTTCATAACCACGGTCGATGTGGTAGATGTTGTTGATTTCTGTCGTTCCGTCTGCCATCAGACCTGCGATAATCATTGCCGCTCCGGCTCTTAGGTCGGTTGCACGCACCGATGCACCGGTTAGCTGAGGAACCCCCTCAATCAGAGCAAGCTTTCCTTCTACCCGGATGTTTGCACCCATGCGTTTTAGCTCGTCCACATAACGGAACCGGTCATCCCAGACACCCTCTCTTGCTGAGCTGGAACCGGGAACTGTACTCAAAAAGGTAACCAACTGCGGTTGCATATCGGTCGGATAGCCGGGATAGGGAAGTGCGGTAAAGGAAATCTTTTTAAATTCAGTACCTTCCGGAACCCAGACACGGACACTATCGTCAAATTCCTCCACCTTTGCGCCCGATTCAATCAGCTTTGCCGAAATCGGCTCTAAATGACGGGGGATGACATTGGTAATCAGCACATCACCGCGGGTAGCGGCGGCGGCAATCATAAAGGTTCCTGCTTCAATCTGATCCGGAATGATGGAGTAGCTTCCACCGTGTAACTGGGAAACTCCCTTGATTTTAATGGTATCAGTTCCGGCACCACGGATGTTTGCACCCATTGCATTTAGGAAATTGGCAAGGTCAACAATATGCGGTTCCTTTGCGGCATTTTCAATGATGGTGGTTCCCTGTGCCTTGACTGCACCGAGCATCACATTGATGGTACCGCCAACGGTAATCACGTCAAAATAAATGTTGGCACCGGTAAGCTTGTCTGCATTTGCATGGATTTTACCGTAAGAAATATCCACCGTTGCACCCAAAGCCTCAAAGCCCTTGATATGCTGGTCAATCGGGCGGGTTCCGAAATCGCAGCCTCCGGGAGGCGGGATGATGCAGTGATTGCATCTGCTTAACAATGCCCCGATTAAGTAGGAGGAACCACGCATTTTCTGTGTCAGCTGCGGGTTCGGTTCATGGCTGGTCACAGCGGAACAGTCGATATCAACGGTGTTATTGTCAATATAGGTGATTTCTGCTCCGAGGTCCTTTAAAATATCTAAGTAAAGATTTACATCCTTGATGTCTGGTAAGTTCTCCAACCGGCAGAGCCCGTTAATCAAAAGACACGCCGGAATAATTGCAACAGCGGCATTTTTTGCACCGCTGATCATGATTTCGCCGGAAAGTCTGCGTTTCCCCTTAATCACTAACTTTTCCAATCAATTCACTCCTCTGTAAGAGACGGCAAAAAACCAAAGTAAACGAAATAAAACAAGCCGTCCTGGTCAAGATTTCATTATTTTTTGTTGCCGCGAATCGGCGGGATAGATACACATGAACCATTATATCATACTTTTTTCAAAAAGCCAATCTATTTTTTGAAAAAAATAAAAAAATTTCAATTCTACTTTCCGTGGGGGATAAAAAAGCAAAGAAAAAAACAGAGAAGCAAGAATGCTCTCTGCCTTATCTTCATTTTTTGATAAAATCAAACCGCACGGGTAACCTTTCCCGAACGCAAGCAACGGGTACAAACGTTGACAGACTTCGGAGTTCCGTTAACGATTGCTCTTACTTTCCGAATGTTTGCTTTCCAGGTTCTGTTTGATCTTCTGTGAGAGTGACTCACCTTGATACCAAAGGCAACGCCCTTTCCGCAAATATCACACTTTGCCATGTGTCTACACCTCCTAAACCGATGATTCATTATCAAAACAAAAGTATTTTACCACAAATTTTAAAAGAATGCAAGTGTTTTTGAAAAAAAAATAAATCTTTTTTTGGTCTTTTCTGTCAAAGAGGGGAAAAGAGCCGATTTTTTTGCGTTTTTCTCGTAAAAAGTTATAAATTTTAATAAATTTTAAAAATACTATTTTAAATTCGGAAAAAATCATGTATAATGTAAAGAGAGAAAATGGGTGTAGTAGGATTTCATCCTTGCCGCCTGCAGAAAGGATATTGATACGAATGACGAACGAAAATCATTTTTCTATTCCGCTTTCCAAAATTTTGGAGGAATTTCAGTTTGAAAAGCTTTATGAATCTACCGATGTTGACAAGGTTTTAATCAGCACATCGGATTTGAACCGTCCGGCATTGCAGATTGTAGGCTTTTATGATTATTTTGATCCGCAACGGATTCAGCTGATGGGAAAGGTTGAGCTGACCTATTTGGAACAGTTCCCGAGTGAAAAGCGATATGAACTTTTGGAAAAGCTCTTTTCTAAAAAAATCCCGGCGCTGGTCATTACCCGTGGAATGCAGGTCGGACCTGAGATGCAGGAGCTGGCAGAAAAATATGATGTCACTCTGGTACGGACAGAGGAATCTACCTCAAATATCATGAGTTCGCTGATTAGTTATCTGAATGTGCAGATTGCGCCCCGCATCACACGCCACGGTGTTTTAGTGGAGGTGTATGGTGAAGGTATCCTGATTTTAGGCGAGAGCGGTGTCGGCAAAAGTGAGACGGCAATCGAGCTTTTAAAAAGAGGTCACCGTCTGGTAGCAGACGATGCGGTAGAAATCAAGCGAGTTTCCAACCGTACTCTGGTTGGCTCTTCTCCGGCGATTATCCGGCACTTTGTAGAGCTTCGAGGTATCGGCATCATTGACGTAAAGGAAATCTTCGGTATCGGTGCGGTTAAGGATACCGAGAGCATTGACCTGATCATCCATTTAGAGCCGTGGAAGGAAAATACCCAGTATGACCGTCTGGGCATGGTGGATGAGTATACCAATATTATGGGAATCAATATCCCCAGTTTAACCATTCCGGTCAAGCTGGGAAGAAATCTTGCAGTGATTATAGAGGTTGCATCTATGAATAACCGCCAGAAGCGGATGGGATATAATGCGGCGGTGGAATTGAATAACCGCCTGATGCGTGAGATGCAGAACAACCTTGAATAAATGCAAAATGCAGAATGCAAAATGCAAAGTTCATTAAAAAAGTATGAAATCAAGAAAGGAAAGGCTATGACAGTGTTTTTGCAAAAACTCAAGGGCATATGTCCCGATACGACCGAAAAAGCAATGATGAAGCAATATACAACCTTCCGGATTGGCGGAGCGGCAGATTTTTTATGCGAGCCGGAGAATGAAGAACAAATCCGGCAAATCATTTCGCTTTGTCGGGAAGAAGGTGTTTCCTTTATGATTTTGGGGAATGGCTCGAATATGCTGGTGAGTGATGCAGGAATTGAGGGTGTTGTTATCCGGATTGCGAAAAAATTCCGTACCTGCAAAAGGGAAGGAAATTCTTTAAAAGCCGGGGCTGGAATCTTATTATCCGAGCTTGCAAATGAGGCACACAAGCATGGCTTGTCCGGTCTGGAATTCGCAGGTGGCATTCCGGGAACCTTAGGGGGTGCTATCTATATGAACGCCGGTGCCTACGGCGGTGAAATTTCCGACACCTTAAAAGAGGTGCAGTATTTAGATGCGGACGGAGAATTTCACACCCTCGAGGTAGAGCCGGAAATGTTTGGCTATCGTAAAAGCCCGTTTGTCGGAAATAATCGAGTGATTCTGTCAGGCGTATTTGAATTAGAAGAGGATAATCCGGAAGAAATCCGGGAGCGGATGCGTGATTTTCAGACACGCCGCGCCGAAAAACAACCGCTTACCATGCCGAGTGCAGGCAGTGTATTCAAACGTCCGGAAGGACATTTTGCAGGTGCTTTGGTGGAGCAGGCAGGCTTGAAGGGATATCAGATTGGCGGTGCCCGGGTATCGGAAAAGCACGCAGGCTTTATTGTCAATTGCGGTGATGCAACGGCAAGGGATGTACTGAATCTGATTGCATACATTCAGAAGGTTGTCCGGGAAAAATATCAGGTGGAGTTAGAACCGGAGGTTCGGCTGATAGGAAGGGAATGATAATTTGTGAGACAGTTTACCGTCGTAACCGGATTGTCCGGTTCGGGAAAAACGCAGGTGGTTCGTTTTTTGGAGGATGCAGGATTTTTTTGTATTGACAATATGCCTCCGATGCTGATTCCGCAGTTTGCAAATATGTTTTTTTCGATGAATGGAAAATATGAAAAAATTGCGTTTGTGGTGGATATCCGGGTCGGAGAGTTAATCAACGAGTTGTTGGATAATATCAAATCCTTACGGGAAAGCGGATACCCCTGCAAGCTATTGTTTTTGGATGCAAGCGATGAAACCCTGGTGAAACGCTATAAGGAGACCAGACGAGTGCATCCGCTTTCTGGGAATCAGGGACTTTTAGAAAGCATCCGTCAGGAGCGGAAGATGCTGGAGCAGCTTTACTCTGAGGCGGACGAGGTATTGGATACCACCGATTTATCTCTGCATGATTTGTCCAAGGAATTAAAGCGGATTTATCTGGAACAGGAACGGGAGCAGATGGGGATTGATGTGATTTCGTTCGGGTTTAAATATGGGATTCCGCTCGATTCGGATCTGGTCTTTGATGTGCGTTGTTTTCCCAATCCCTTCTACATTCCGGAGTTGAAGCATAAAACCGGAATGCAGCAGGAGGTACGGGATTATGTCATGAGCTTTGCAGAGTCGCAGGCATTTTTGAAGAAGTTAGAGGATATGATGTTATTTCTGGTTCCGCTCTACACCGAGGAGGGCAAAACAAGCCTCAGCATTGCAATCGGCTGTACCGGCGGTAAGCACCGGAGTGTCACGATGGCAAAGCTTTTGAGTGATACCCTTTCGGAAAAAGGCTATCGTGTGAACCTGATTAACCGTGACATTGAACGGGGAAAAAGAAAATAGAAGAGGCAGTCATGGAAAGAAAAATTGTAACCATAGGTGGTGGAACCGGCGTTTCTACTCTGTTGCGTGGGTTGAAAAAATATACCAATCAGTTGACTGCAATTGTAACGGTTGGTGATGACGGCGGTTCGAGCGGAGTCCTCAGAGAGGATTTGGGAATGCTTCCGCCGGGGGATATCCGGCAATGCATCAGTGCTTTGGCAGAAACCAACTCTATTTTAGGAGAATTATTAAACTACCGTTTTCCGGAGGGGAGCCTGAAGGGACACGCCTTCGGAAACCTTTGTCTGGCGGCACTTTGCGGCATTTCGGATGATTTTGAAGAAGCAGTCCGGAAAATGAATCTGGCTTTTGGCGTGGTCGGAAGTGTGCTTCCGGTCAGCAATGATGATATCCGCTTAAAAGCAACTTTGTCAGACGGACAAGAGGTGATTGGCGAGTCCAAAATCGGCTCTGTCGGTCACGCCCCGATAAAAAAACTGGAGCTGATTCCAAAAGCTCCGAAGCCTGCAGATGGGGTGTTACAGGCGATTTACGATGCGGATATGATTATTTTAGGACCGGGCAGTCTCTACACCAGCATTCTGCCAAATCTTTTGGTGGAGGGTGTTGCAGAGGCAATCCGGGAAAGTCTTGCAGTAAAAGTATATGTTGGTAATATCATGACACAACCCGGAGAAACGCAGGGCTATACCCTCTATGACCATATTCGTGCAATCAAGGAGCACGCAGGTGCCGGCCTGATTGACTATGTGGTGGCAAATATCCAGGAAATTCCGGAGCCGATTGAAGCCATCTACCGTGCTGACGGTGCAGAACGGGTGCGTGTGGATGTGGCAAGCTTTGCCGAGGATCGGATTCGGGTGATTTTAAAGAATCTTGCTTCATTTGAGAAGAACCGTTACATACGGCATGATAATGCCGCCTTAGCTGAGGTTCTGATGAAGCTTTAACACAGGAGGAGCAGGAAAATGTCTTTTTCCTATGATATCAAGAGCCGTCTTGGAAAGACGTTATCGGAATGCAATTACTGTACCGCTGCAGAGTTGTACGGGATTTTGTGCATGGCAGGACAGAAAAAAAAGGACGGATTTTATATAGTAACCGAGCATGAGGATGTTGCTGAGCGGATTGTCACCCTATGGGAAGAGTGCATGGGACAACCCCTTCCTGAACGGAGTGAAAAAAAAGCCGGTATCCAGCTTCGCATCTGTGATGAGGTGAGCATAGACAGACTCTACGCCGGACTTTTGGATGAGAGCAAGGAAGCACTGATGCCTTTTTTGTGTTGTAAGACCAGTTTTTTACGCGGTGCATTTTTAGGCGGTGGTTCTATCAGCGATCCGCAAAAGAGCTATCATTTAGAATTTGATGCAAAGACATCCGAGATGGCTGAGTTGATTTGCAGCATACTTGCCGAGGTTGGGATAGAAGCAAAAATCACCCAACGCAAGCATTATCAGATTGTTTATTTAAAGGAATATGAAGCCATTGCAGAGCTATTAGGCAGAATCGGTGCCGGTGGTGCGGCAATGGAGATTTATAATGTCTCAATCGAAAAGGAAATCCGCAACGATGTCAACCGGCGGATGAACTGTGAAAATGCCAATATGGACAAGATTGTAAAGGCTTACGGAAAGCATATCATGGCAATCCGGAAGATTGAGAGAACCATTGGCTTGGATGCTTTGCCCGAAGCCTTGCGGGAAATTGCATTGATACGGCTGGAATATCCGGACGAGAGCCTGAAGGCGTTGGGGGAACGGCTGATGACACCGATTGGAAAATCAGGTGTTAATCACCGTCTGAACCGATTGATTGAAATTGCAGACGCAATCCAATAAAAATTTTGGGAGGGAATAAGGATGTCTTTTGTACATTTGCATACACATACGGAATATAGCTTGTTAGACGGCGCGGCATCCATCAAGCGTCTGATTGCCCGGACAAAGGAGCTGGGCATGAATGCCGTTGCAATTACCGACCACGGAGCGATGTATGGCGTGGTGGATTTTTATAAGGAAGCAAAGGATGCGGGCATTCATCCGGTCATCGGATGTGAGGTTTATGTCTCACCCAACAGCCGTTTTGATAAAAGCTATGACGCAAACGCCAGATACAGCCATCTGGTTTTGCTGGCGGAAAATGAAATTGGTTATAAAAATCTGATTAAGCTGGTTACTGCCGGCTTTGTCGAGGGATTTTACTATAAACCCCGAATTGATTTTGAATTGTTATCTGAGCATCACGAGGGCTTGATTGCATTGTCTGCCTGCCTTGCCGGCGAGGTGCCGAAGGCACTTTTGCGGGAGGATTATGAGGATGCGAAGCGGATTGCAAAAAAATATCTTGATTTATTCGGAAAAGAACATTACTATATTGAAATTCAGGATCACGGACTTACAGAGCAGAAAAAAACCAATCCGCAGCTGATACGGATTGCAAAGGAGTTAGGAATTGATGTCGTTGCCACCAATGACATTCATTATATTAAGAAAGAGGATGCCGAGGCGCAGGATGTCTTAATGTGTATCCAGATGGAAAAAACAGTAGACGATCCGGAGCGGATGCGTTTTGAAACCGAGGAGTTCTATGTAAAATCTCCCGAGGAGATGCAAGCTCTGTTTTCCTATATTCCGGAGGCGTTGGAAAACACACAAAAAATTGCCGACCGTTGTTGTGTAGATTTTGATTTTCACAGCCGTCACCTGCCGTCCTATGATGTGCCGGAGGGGTATACGGCATCAGAATATCTGCAAAAGCTTTGTGACGAGGGAATCAAAAAGCGGTATGATGAGGTCACACCGGAGCTTTCCGAGCGACTGCAGTACGAGCTTTCGGTCATTAACAGTATGGGCTTTGTGGATTACTTCCTGATTGTATGGGATTTTATCCACTATGCAAAAAGCCATGATGTGCGTGTCGGACCGGGCAGAGGCTCTGCCGCAGGCAGTCTTGTAGCGTATTCATTGGGAATTACAGACATTGACCCGATTGCCTATAATCTGATTTTTGAACGGTTCTTAAATCCGGAACGTGTCAGTATGCCGGATATCGACGTAGACTTTGAACCGGAGGGCAGACAGAAGGTTATCAATTACGTGGTGGAAAAATACGGTGCCGACCATGTTTCACAGATTATTACCTTTGGTACCTTAAAAGCAAAGCTGGTAATCCGGGACGTCGGACGTGCTTTGAATATTCCATACGCAGAGGTGGACAAGGTTGCAAAGCTTGTTCCGATGGATTTGGGTATCACCATTGATAAAGCGTTGGAAATCAGCACCGAATTGCGACAGCTGTATGAAAGCGATACGAAGATTCAACGCCTGATTGATACGGCTCGGTCATTGGAGGGCTTGCCGCGGCATAAGTCTACTCATGCCGCAGGTGTTGTGATTACTGAGGAGCCGACGGTGGAATATATTCCGCTACAGACCAACGAAGATGTGGTAACCACACAGTTTGTCAAGGATACAGTTGAGGGACTCGGGCTTTTAAAAATGGACTTTTTGGGTTTGAAGAACCTGACCATTATTGCAGATGCAGTCAAAATTGTTGAAAAAACAAGGGGCATCAAAATTGATATTGACCATCTGGATTATGGGGTAAAAGAAGTTTACGAGACCATTTCATCCGGAAATACCGATGGCGTTTTTCAGATAGAAAGTGCCGGCATGAAAGCATTTATGCAGGAATTAAAGCCGTCCTGCTTAGAAGATATTGTCGCAGGAATTGCACTCTACCGTCCCGGCCCGATGGATTCGATTCCGACTTATGTAAATAATAAAATGCATCCGGAGCAGGTAACCTATAAGCATCCGCTTTTGGAGAAAATTCTAAATGTTACCTATGGTTGTATGGTCTATCAGGAGCAGGTTATGGAAATCGTGCGTGTGATGGCAGGATATTCCCTGGGAAATGCTGACCTTCTGCGACGGGTAATCAGTAAAAAGAAAACCGCCTTAATGGAGGTGGAACGCCAGAATTTTATCTATGGAAAAAAGGACGAGAACGGAAATCAACTGATTGAGGGCTGTATCAATCGGGGAATCGACGAAAAAACCGCAATTGCAGTCTTTGACGAAATGTATGATTTTGCAAACTACGCATTCAACAAATCGCACGCAGCGGCATATGCATATATTACCTACCAGACTGCATATTTAAAAACCTTTTATCCGGTGGAATATATGGCGGCATTGATTTCCAATGCCGGCGATATGGATAAGATGAACCAGTACATCATGAACTGTAAGGAAATGGGCATCGACCGTCTGCCGCCGGATGTCAATCAGAGTGAGGATTTGTTCACGGTAGAAAACGGAGCCATCCGATTCGGTATGGCGAGTGTAAAAAATGTCGGTGTCGGATTCATCCAGAGTGTTGTCCGGGAGCGGGAGGCAAACGGTAAATTCTTGAATTTTGCAGATTTTATCACTCGTATGACCGGAAAGGATATGAATAAACGTGCAGTAGAATCGCTGATTTGTTGTGGTGCATTTGATTCGATGGGTGTACGGCGTTCACAGTTAATGAATGTGTTTGAAGCCTTGATTGATGGGGAAGCACAGCAGCAAAGAAGGCTGATTCCGGGACAGCTCTCCCTCTTTGAAGAAGCAGTTGTAGAGGAAATACAATTTCCCGATATTCCGGAATATGACAAAAAAACATTACTGCAAATGGAAAAACAGACGATTGGAATGTATCTTTCCGGACATCCGATGGAAGAATATGAGGAGAAGGCAAAGAAGATTTCAAATTATCACATTGGTATGGTGCTTTCTTCGGTGGAACGGAATGAGGATGGTCTCTACCAGTCGGTAGAGGGCGGTCTGCAGGACGGACAGTTTGTAAAGCTATGCGGTGTTATCGCAAACCGGAAGAATAAAACCACACGCAGTAATGCACAGATGGCGTTTATCCGGCTGGAGGATTTGTATGCGGCAATTGAGGTGATTGTGTTCCCGAAAAATCTTTCTGCCTGCAGTCATCTGCTGGTGGAGGAGAATGTGGTTGTGATTGAGGGAAGAATCAGTATCCGTGAGGATGAAGAACCCAAAATTCTCTGCGAAAAGGTATTGCTGTTAGATTCCGTAAACCCGGAACCGGAGCAAAAACAAAAGAAGCTATTCGTTCGCTTGGATTGTAAACAGAAAGAAACGTTAGAGCAGATTCTGACGGTTGTAAAAAAATTCCCCGGGAAATATCCGCTCTGTCTGTTTTTTGCCGATACCAAGCAACGGGGAACGGCACCGGTAACGGTTTCGGATTCAGAGGATTTGGTTCGGGAACTGTCGGAGCTTTTTGGTCAGGAAAATGTAAAATGGTCATAAGTTCAGAAAAGATTTAAAAAAATGCTTGCATTTTGGAAAAAAATGTTGTAGAATATACAATGGCGTAATAAGGATAAAAATGTAAGCAATATATGTTTATCGGAAAAGCATATCCGGTACAATATTTAAGGAGAGAATTTTATAATGTGGACTGTCATTTATATGGTGCAGGATCAGAGCCTTGCGGACAATATACGCAGTACGCTGGAAGAAAACCGTATCATTACGAAGGTACGGACCTTGAAGCAAAGGGATCAGGAGCATTGCTGTTATGAAATATTGGTTCCGTCAGCAGAGGTTTCTGCGGCACATGATATGATATTGGAAGCGGAATTCAAACAAATGTAGAAAGAAGGAAGATAAATTATGAAAACAATCAGAAGAATCGGAGTCCTGACAAGTGGCGGAGACGCACCGGGCATGAATGCCGCAATCCGTGCGGTTGTCAGAGTGGCATGCTATCATGAATTAGAGGTTGTTGGTATTTTAGACGGTTATAGCGGTCTGATCAACAATAACATGATTGAAATGAACGCAAGAAGTGTAGGAGAAACCTTGCAAAAGGGTGGAACTATTCTCTATACTGCACGTTGCCCGGAATTCAAGGAAGAAGCAGGCGTAAAAAAGGCAGTGGAAAATGCAAAAGCGGCAGGAATTGACGGTATGGTTGTTGTTGGCGGAGACGGTTCCTTCCGTGGCGCAAGGGATTTGTGCCGTCAAGGGCTTCCTACTATTGCTGTGCCGGGAACGATTGACAACGATATCAGCTGTAGTGAATATACTGTTGGTTTTGACACTTGTTTAAATACTGTTATGGATGCGGTAGATAAGCTTCGTGATACCTGTTCCAGCCATGCTCGTTGCTCGATTGTCGAGGTAATGGGCAGAGATGCAGGCTATATTGCAATCAATGCAGCAATTGCTTGCGGTGCAGAGGTTTGCCTGATTCCGGAAAAGCCCTTTGACTTTGAAACGGATGTTCTCCGTCCTGTTCTGGCAGGTAAAGCAAGAGGAAAACGGCATACGATTATTATTGTTGCCGAGGGTGTAAAGGGTGTTGAAAATCTGGAAAAAATGATTCAGGAAAAAACCGGAATTGAAGCCAGAACCACTATTTTAGGACATATCCAAAGAGGTGGCAGACCGACTGTTCGTGACCGTGTAACTGCAAGCCGTATGGGCGGAAGAGCAGTAGAACTGCTTTTGGAAGGAAAGTCAAACAGAATCGTATGTATGCAGGATGCCAAGGTGGTTGATGTAGACATTGAGGAAGGTCTGCAGATGAAGAAGACCATTTCAGAAGAGCTGATTGAATTGGCGAAAAAATTATCTGTATAAAAATATAAGGGTGTCTTTCCTGGGAATTTGTGGAAGGCACCTTTTTTGCTTTATAGGAAACTTCGTTCCTATAAAGTAAAAAGAATTGAATGCCCGTGCGAAATTTTCCGCTAATAGCGGAAACGCACATGGGCGTAACAAAGCGTTATGCTTCTTCTTACCGCTCTGTAACAGTTCAAAGTACACGATAATTTTATGGAGCGGTTGCGGCGAAGCCGCTTTGTTCTGGCTTAGAATAGGAGGAAACAGAATGAGAAAGACAAAAATCGTTTGTACGATGGGACCGGCAACCGATAATGATACTGTTTTGCGTGAGCTGATGCTTGCAGGCATGGATGTGGCACGTCTGAATTTTTCGCACGGGACGCATCAGGAGGCGGCAGAACGGATTGCACGGATTAAACGAATCCGGGAGGAGTTGGATATTCCGGTTGCAATTTTGTTGGATACCAAGGGACCGGAGGTGCGGATTAAACATTTTGCAAACGGTAAGGTTGAACTGAAAGAAGGGGACAAGTTTATTCTTCGTACCGATGATATTATCGGGGATGAAACGCAGGTGAGCATTACCTATGCAGGGCTTCCGAAGGACATTCGTGCAGGAACCATGCTTTTAATGGATGATGGTCTGATTGCAATGGAGGCAGTCAGCGTAAAAAGTGACCGGATTGTATGCGAGGTAAAAAGCGGCGGTGTACTCTCCGATTCCAAGGGTGTGAACGTGCCGAATGTTTCGTTAAATATTCCCTATATGAGTCAGAAGGATGTGGATGACATTCTGTTCGGCATTGAGCAGGATGTGGATTTTATTGCGGCATCCTTTGTCCGTACCCGGGAGGATGTTCTGCAGGTACGAGAGCTTCTGAACAAAAACGGCGGAGAGGATATCAGAATTATTTCCAAAATAGAAAATGCCGAAGGTGTTGAAAACATTGACGATATTCTAAAATCCAGCAACGGTGTTATGGTTGCCCGTGGTGATATGGGTGTAGAAATTCCGTTGGAGGATGTGCCGGTATTCCAGAAAATGATTATTAAAAAGACCTATCTTGCAGGAAAGGTGGTTATCACCGCGACGCAGATGCTGGATTCTATGATTAGAAATCCACGTCCGACCCGGGCAGAAACCACCGATGTTGCCAATGCAATTTATGACGGCACCAGTGCGTTGATGCTTTCGGGTGAGACCGCAATCGGACGTTATCCGGTGGAGACGGTCAAGACGATGGCGATGATTGCCGAGCGTACCGAGCGGGATATTGATTATGTAAAACGGCTTGCCAGAAATCCCGATTTTGAGATGGAGCAGAATGTGACCAATGCCTTGAGTCATGCAACCTGCACTACAGCCCATGATATGAATGCATCTGCAATTATTGCACTCACCTATAGCGGCAGAACGGCGCATATGATTTCAAAATTCCGTCCCAACTGCCCGATTATTGCCCCGACCATCAGCCAGAAATCCAGAAGGCAGTTAAATCTTTCCTGGGGTGTGGTTCCGATTGTGAGTGAATTGCGGGATAATACCGACGAATTGTTTGAACACGCCGTGGATGTGGCAAGAAGAACGGGATTATTAAAAACCGGTGATTTGGTTGTTATTACCGGCGGTGCACCGATGGGAATGAGTGGTACCACCAATATTATGAAGGTACATCTGGTTGGTCATGTGCTGGTCAGCGGTGAGGGAATTGTCAAGCTTTCTGCAACGGCAGAAGTTTGTGTTGCAGAAAATTGTGAAGAATTAAAAAAGAATTTCAAGCCTGGATGCATTGTTGTACTTCGCACCGCAACCAGGGATATGGTTCCGTATTTAAAGCAGTCTGCCGGAATTATCTGTGAAGAGGACGGCGAGGGGAATAATGCGGCAATTGTAGGGCTTGCGCTCGATATCCCGGTCATCAACGGAGCGGCAGGTGCAACCAAGATTTTAAAGACCGGAACAACCGTCACCATGGATGGTGCGCATGGTCATGTTTACAGCGGTCAGGAGAGCCTTAGCTAAAGTTGTCGGAAAAATTATGTTGACAAAAATGAAAAATCATATTACAATGAATCATAGACGTATTTAATAGAAGAAACAAAAAACAAAAGAAAAATGAATGAAATGAAAAAACAGTTATGGGTATGGCTGACAACCTGCTCGATGATGACAACTGAAAAGATTACTGCGTTGTTAGAGGTTTTTGGAAGTGTGGAAGCGATTTACAAAGCAGATGCGAAAGCTCTGCGGGAGCGTATCCGCCTGACGCACGCCGAGGCTACGGCACTTGGTATCAAATCTCTGGAAACTGCGGAGCGGATTATTGCCCAGACCGAAAAGCTGGGTGGTACGGTTCTTCATATTGAGGATCCCCGTTATCCGGAAATGCTCCGACGTATGCCGGATCCGCCTTATGTGCTTTATTTGCGTGGGAAATTACCGCCATGGGAGCGGATTTTCGGAATTGCAGTGGTTGGCACAAGAGAATGTACCGATTACGGAATCAATGCGACCAGGAAAATTTGCTATGAGCTGGCACAACGTGGAGTTTGTGTGGTCAGCGGAATGGCACGCGGCATTGATTCTGCAGCATCAGAAGCGGCACTCGATGCCGGAGGCTATAGCATTGCGGTGTTGGGATGCGGTGTGGATGTCATCTATCCGCCCGAGAAAAAGAATTTATTCTATCAACTGCTGGAGCATGGAACCATTCTTTCGGAATATCCGTTAGGCTCACCGCCGTCCGGATGGCATTTTCCGCTAAGGAACCGGATTATGAGTGGACTCTCTCGTGGAGTGCTGGCAGTAGAAGCACCGCAAAAGAGCGGAACACTCATTACGGTACAGTATGCGTTAGAAAGCGGAAAGGATGTTTTTTCTGTACCTGGTCCGATTCACTCCAAAACCAGCGCAGGAACCAATCTGCTCATCCAGCAGGGTGCAAAGCTGGTAACCTGCGGGCAGGATATTTTAGACGAATATCCGGTTGCCTTGTCACAGTTGACACCCATTACCAGAGAAACCAAGCAACAGATTCCGGTGCGTAAGCTTTCTATGGAGGATGCACGCTATCAGGATTTGTCCGAGCAGGAAAAGAAAATTATTGCATTGCTGATGGAGTGTGATATGCACATTGAACAGCTCCAGGCAAAAAGCGGAATGGATATTGCAAGCATCAATGCAACACTCCCGTTGTTGGAAATGTATGATTTGATTTGTAAGTTACCGGGCGATTATTATCAGCTTGTGTTAGCATAAACATCAAGGAAGAAAGGAATAGATAAGATGCCAAAAAAGCTTTTAATTGTAGAGTCTCCTGCAAAAGCAGGGACAATCAAAAAATATCTGGGGAAGGATTATCAGGTTTTAGCGTCGATGGGACACGTGATTGACCTGCCGAAAAGTCAGCTTGCAGTAGATTTAGAGCATGATTTTGCCCCACGGTATATCACAATCCGGGGGAAAGGGGATTTGCTCGCACAACTCAAAAAGGAAGCAAAAAATGCCGACATGGTTTATCTGGCAACGGACCCTGACCGTGAGGGAGAGGCAATCAGCTGGCATCTTGCAAACGCACTCAAGATTGATCCGCAATCAAAGTGTCGTGTCACCTTTAATGAGATTACAAAAAATGCCGTCAAGGCGGCAATCAAGGAACCCAGAAGTATTGATATGGATTTGGTGGATGCCCAGCAGGCAAGACGTGTGCTTGACCGGATTGTGGGCTACAAAATCAGCCCGATTCTCTGGGAAAAGGTAAAAAAAGGCTTGAGTGCCGGACGTGTTCAATCGGTAGCAACCCGGATGATTTGCGACCGTGAGGAGGAAATTCAGAATTTTGTTCCCCGTGAATATTGGACAGTAGAAGCGAATTTAAAGGATTCCAAAAAGAGCTTTCTGGCAAAATTCTTCTCCTGCACCCAAAAAGAAGAAACACTTCCGGATGCAGAATCAGCGCAAAGAATTATTGATTTGGTGAGCGGTCATGATTTTGTGGTAAACAGTGTAAAAAAAGGCGAAGCGGCAAAAAATCCGCCCCCACCCTTTACCACCAGTACTCTCCAGCAGGATGCATCCCGGAAAATCGGATTCAATACCGGCCGTACCATGCAGACTGCACAAACTCTTTATGAAGGTGTTCAGCTTGGAGGAAAGCTTGGAACTGTCGGTCTGATTACTTATATGAGAACGGACTCCCTGCGGATTTCTGACGATGCACAAAAAGAAGCACTTGCATTCATCCGTGAAAACTACGGTGCAGAATATGTGCACGCAAGACAGTATAAAACCAAAAAGAATGCTCAGGATGCACACGAAGCAATCCGTCCGACCGATGTGAATATCCGTCCGGAAATGGTAAAGGAAAAGCTGACCTCTGACCAGTACAAGCTTTATAAGCTGATCTGGGAGCGATTTATCGCAAGCCAGATGTCTGCGGCGATTTATAACACCATGAATGTTTCGGTGGAAGCGAATACTGCAATTTTCCGTGCAAGCGGTTCTGCGGTAAAATTTGCAGGCTTTACGACGGTATATACTGAGGGGAGCGACGAAGTCAAGGAAAAAGAAAAGATGCTTCCGGACTTGAAGGAAGGTCAGATTCTTACCCTGAAGGAAATTGAAAAGAAACAGCATTTCACACAACCGCCGGCACGTTTCACCGAAGCGGCTCTGGTACGTGCTTTGGAGGAAAACGGAATCGGACGGCCGAGTACCTATGCACCGACGATTTCCACTATCGTTTCCCGTGGATATGTTGCGAGAAATAAAAAACAACTCATTCCGACCGAGCTTGGAATGATTACGACCGAAATCATGAAAAACCATTTCGGAGATATTGTTGACATTGAATTTACTGCGGCAATGGAGGAGGAGCTTGACTCTGTAGAAGAAGGAACCTTAGAATGGGTAAAGGTTTTGAAGAAATTCTACCCGCCCTTTGCCGAGAATTTGGAACGTGCCGTTGCAGAGGTTGCAAAGATTCAGATTAAGGATGAGGAATCAGATGTTGTCTGCGAAAAATGCGGACGTAAAATGGTTTATAAGCTGAGTAAATTCGGAAAATTTCTGGCTTGTCCCGGGTATCCGGAGTGTCGTAACACCAAGGCAATCCGGGAAGAAACCGGCGCAAGCTGTCCGAAATGCGGCGGCGAAATCCTGCAGAAAAAGTCCAGAAAAGGAAAGGTTTATTATGGCTGTGAGCATCTTCCGAAATGTGATTTTATGATTTGGGATGAGCCGGTGGCAAAGGAAACCTGCCCGAAATGCGGCGGACTGCTTTTGAAGAAAAAGGGTAGAAAAAAACGCATTATCTGTGCATCGGAAAACTGCGATTACGAAAGGAGCAAATAAGCTTGACAGTGCAAGTAATCGGGGCAGGCCTTGCCGGATGCGAAGCGGCGTGGCAGCTGGCAGAACGAGGCATTGAGGTTGTCCTGTATGAAATGAAACCGAAAAAATTCTCTCCGGCACATACAAGCGATATGCTGGCAGAGCTTGTCTGCTCCAATTCCTTAAAGGCAGACCGGATTGAAAATGCCTGCGGTCTTTTGAAAGAGGAAATGCGTCTGTTCGGCTCTTTGATGATGGAGGCAGCAGATGCGGCACGAGTTCCGGCAGGTGGTGCATTAGCAGTTGACCGTGAGATTTTTTCGGCATATATTACCAAGAAAATTGAAGCGCATCCGCTGATTAGCTTGAAGCGGGAGGAAATAACCAAAATAAATCCGGAGCAGGAAACCATCATCGCAACCGGACCTCTTACTTCGGATGCGTTGAGTGAGGAAATCAGAATCCTGACCGGAGATGAACAGCTTTATTTCTACGATGCGGCAGCACCGGTGGTCAGCCGGGAGAGCATCAATATGGAGCGCGTGTTCTATGCGGCACGCTACGGACGGGGGACGGCGGATTATATCAATTGTCCGATGACCAAAGAGGAATATGATGTATTTTATGATGCGTTGATTCATGCCGAGACTGCACCTCTGAAGGAGTTTGAGAATCAGACGGTGTTTGAAGGGTGTATGCCGGTTGAGGTCATGGCAAAGCGAGGAGAGCAAACCTTGTTGTTTGGCCCCTTAAAGCCGGTCGGCTTAGTTAATCCCAAAACCGGAAAGGACGATGCCTATGCCGTGGTTCAGTTACGGCAGGATAACCGGGAGGCAACGCTTTATAATCTGGTCGGGTTCCAGACTAATTTAAAATGGGGCGAGCAGGAGAGGGTATTCCGGATGATTCCAGGCTTGGAGGAAGCTGAGTTTGTAAGACTTGGCGTTATGCATCGGAACACTTATCTGCAGGCACCAAAGGTGTTGGATCACTATTACAGAATGAAAAAGCATCCGAAGATTTATTTTGCCGGACAAATCACCGGGGTAGAAGGATATGTGGAATCAGCCTCCTCCGGGATACTGGCAGGTTTGAATATGGCGAATCAACTGCAGGGATGCCCGATGTACGAGCCGGACAGAAGAACGGCAATCGGTTCGTTGCCTTTGTATATTACCGAGCAGGTGACTGATAAGCTCCAGCCGATGAATGCAAATTTCGGCATCATTGAAGGCTTGGATTATCGTATCAAGGGAAAAAAGACTGAGCGTTATCGGGTAATCGCTGAGAGGGCGTTAGATATTGTAAAGGAACAGTTATCAAAGTAAGAAAGAAGGGTATATGATGAAAAAGAAGAAAATCATTTTGGTGGTAGCTATCGTTATTCTGGTTCTGGTCGGAATTGTGTTGGCGTTGTCCTTCTCCCAAAAAGAGGAACAACCGGCAGAAACACCGGTGGTAGAACAGACCAAAGCACCGGAAGAAGCAATCGGAACTCCGGAGGCAACAAAGGAAGCAGAACCGGCACCGGAACAACCGGCAGAAGAAACCAAAGCACCGGAAAAAACGGCAGAACCTCAGAAGCCGGCGGAAAAGACCGAAGAACCGGTCAAGGTAAAGCCGACCTTTATGTACTTTGTGTCCGAAGCGGATGCAGACTATAAAAAGGCAGTAGAAGTGTTTGAAAATCTGAAAAAAGAGTACGGTGACCGGGTAAACTTTGATTTAAAGAATGTAACCAAGGACCCGACCATCCTTGAAAACTTTGCATTGGTAGACGGGCAGACTCCTGCTTTGATTATGCTCAACAGCTCGAATGATATCAATAATTTCTGCTTCAAGAACTGTGATGAAGCACAGCTTAAAAAGGAAATTGAAAATGCATTTTAAAAAAGTACGCATCGAAATGAATTTCGGACGCATCGAAATGAATTTCGGTGCGTACTTTTTTGGGGAAACAACGAAATTTTCCCCGAAACGATTGAAAAAGCAAAAAAAGTATGTTACAATAAAAAGAAAAGCAAATTTAAACGTGGATTGATTGCGAAGTATGAAAGGGAAAAGAATCATGCAAATCAGCGAGGAAGAAATCAAGCGAAACTGTTCTGCGGCGATTTATAAAAGAGGATTGGAATATTTCCGGGAAGGCAGGGTACATCTGCGTCTTCGGGACAAGGACGCAATCGGTGCGATTGTGGACGGCGAGCAGCTTTACAATGTCCGGATTACCTTCTCAGAGGACCATATTCATGATATGATTTGTACCTGTCCCTATTATCAGACAATGGGGGTGGCGTGCAAGCATATTGTTGCGACCTTGAAGATGCGCCAGGCAGAGCTTTCAGACTGTGCATCTGACGGATTTCAAAGTGAAAATGAGCGATTGGCGGCGGAGCTTTGCCGGCAGTTTGATTTTTCCATGTTGGAAATGCAAGCCTGCAATCTTGGTCTTACCATGCGTATTTCGCATAATTCCAGGCATGAATGCTGTTATTCAGCTGTTATCCGGCTCGGACATCTGCGCCTGGAGCCAATTAAAGGCGTAGAAAGCTTTTTGGAGGCATATATCCGGCAAAAAGAGTTCAAGATTTCCCGTCATAAAAGCATCTATCCGCATTGCTACCAATTTTCTCCGGCGCAGGCAGAGGTGTTGCAGATTCTTGCCGAAGCTTATGAGAATAAATCAAGCGGAATGCTTTACTATACACCAAAGCTGACCGAAACGGATTTCGGTGTGCATACGGCAAAACGGTTATTTGATTTATTATCGCAGATTCCATGTGAGTTTGTGATTGACGGAATGAGTATTCCGGAGGTGACCATTGTTGAGGATAATCCGGATATTTTAGTGGATGTGACCGCAACGGATGAGAGTATCAACCTATCGCTGACCGAAAATGGAATCGCCCTGATTCCGGACGGTAGCTGGTTCTTTTATGAAAATACCATTTTCCATACCGATGCAGAATGGAGAAGCTGGTTTATGCCGATTTATCGGACGGTTGTGGAGGCACAGCGGACGCAGATTGATTTTGTCGGAAATAGTCGGATGGAATTTGCAACTAAAATTTTACCGTCTCTGCAGAACCGTCATGGTGTGATTTTGCAAGGAATAGAGGATGTTATCATCCGGGAAAATGCACAGTTTGATGTCTTTTTTGACCGTCGTGGTTCCGGAATCAGCGCGGTGATATTTGTACATTACGGCGGAATTTCCTTAAAGCTTCCGTATCGGGAGCAGTACAGTGAAAAGATTCTGATCCGGGATACCGAAAAAGAGGAACAGGTGCTTTCTTACTTTTCAGAATTTCAGGAAAATCATGAGGAGTTTACACTTGATACTGATGAAGAAATTTACCGCTTTTTAACCGAAGCCTTGCCTGGCTTGTCGAAGCTTTGTACCCTGCACACCAGTACCGGATTTGAAGAAATGCGTATCGGGAAAAAACCGTCGATTTCCGGTAATGTCAGCTATCGTATGGATGTGGATTTGTTGGAGGTCTCTTTTGAAACGGAATTTTCCAAGGAAGAGCTGATTGAGATTTTGCAGTCTATTCATCTGCAAAAATCCTTTTATCGGTACCGGGACGGAAACTTCTTGGATTTAGAGCAGGAAATTCCGGTGATTTCGCTACTTCGACGACTTGATTGGACAGAAGAGGAGCTTTTGACCGGACACAAGGAGTTATCCAAGCAACAGACTCTTTATATGATGGGCTTGACCGAGATGGGACTGCTCTCAGCAGATGAGAACTTCCACAATCTATGCAAGAGCTTGTCTGATTTTCAAGCAGAAATTGCACCGGAGTTTTCCGAGGTGCTTCGCCCATACCAGAAGGTAGGCGTGCATTGGATGCAACAGCTTTCTTTTCTGGGACTGGGTGGTATTTTGGCGGATGACATGGGACTTGGAAAGACCTTGCAGGTCATTGCGTTTGTGATGAGTGAACAAAAAGAAAAGCCTGCTCTGGTGATTGCACCGAGTGCGCTGGTCTATAACTGGCTGCAGGAAATTCACCGGTTTTCACCCCGGGCAAGGGTGCTGGTGATTGAAGGCCCTGCAGAAGAGCGGGAACGACTCTTAAAGGAGGTTTCCGGCAATGATTTTGTGCTGACCTCTTATGCACTTTTACGACGGGATATTGCCCATTATCAGGAAATGGATTTTTCAGCCTGCTTCATTGACGAGGCTCAGTATATCAAAAATCCACGGACAATGAATTCTATTGCGGTGAAAAAAATCCGTGCAGACCGTCGGTTTGCCTTAACCGGCACACCGATTGAAAATACCCTTGGAGAGCTTTGGTCGATTTTTGATTTTGTGATGCCGGGTTATCTTTATGAGCAACGGCGTTTTGTGCAGGAGTATGAAAATCCTATGGTCAGAAAGGATGACAAGGAAGCGGCAGAGGATTTGAAACGTCGGGTACATCCCTTTATTCTGCGCAGAATGAAGCAGGAGGTTTTAACAGAATTGCCCGAAAAGATTGAAACCACGGTACTGGCATCCTTTGAACCGGAGCAGGAAAAGCTCTATCAGGCATTTTTGGCAGCGGCACGCAATGAGCTGGAGGAAATCATTGCCGCAGGTACAGAAAACCATTTGCGGATTCTGGCACTTTTAATGCGACTGAGGCAGATTTGCTGTCATCCGAAACTGATTGACGAGGACTATCAGAAGGGGAGCGGCAAGATGCAGTTATTGGAGGAGCTTTTGGTTTCTGCCCGGGAATCCGGTCATAGAGTGCTGGTTTTTTCGCAGTTCACCTCCATGCTTACCATTCTGAAAAAACGGTTTGAGCAGTTGGGGATGAACACCTTCTATCTGGACGGTTCCACACCGGGGTATGAACGTGTGGCATTGGCGGAGCGGTTTAATCAGGGTGAAGGAGACATTTTTCTGATTTCCCTAAAGGCAGGCGGAACCGGTCTGAATCTGACCGGGGCAGATATGGTCATTCATTACGACCCGTGGTGGAATCCTGCCGTAACCGATCAGGCATCTGACCGGGCATATCGGATTGGTCAGACTAAGGCGGTGCAGATTATCCGGCTTGCGGTGAGAAATTCAATCGAAGAACAGATTTTAAAGCTATCTGAAAAGAAACGGTTTTTAGCAAATCAGATTATCAGCGAGAATACTGCTTTGCTGACGAAGCTTTCCACAGAGGAGCTTTTGGAGTTGTTCCGGTAAAAATAGCAGGATTTCAAAAGAAAGATAGCAGGATTTTACATTGATTTTTCTTTGTGAAAGTTGTATAATAAAATTATGGATGCTATGTGGTATTTGTGAAAGATTTTTCTTTTATAACGAAATAGCAGAAAGGAAAGCAGGAGTATATGTTTCAACTGTTAAGGCGTAAGTTTTTTTCTGTCATACTGGTAATCGGAATTTTACTCTTAGTGGTTCTGACGGTAACATTTTATCTGATTTATCATACCCTGATGAATGATTACACCACCAAGACGGTGGATTTTGCGGATAAGGTTACTGCCGATATGCAAACCCGTACCGAATACACAAACTATATTGCAGAGCTGTTTGTCAAGGAAATGGAAACGGCGAATCCCGAAATGACGCAGCTGGAATTTGCTTCTGACGTAAACCGGATTAAGATATTCAACCAGAATATTCAGGGAGCAATCCATATTGAAAACAATATTGTACAGAACACCTCCACCAGCGAATACATCAGAATGTTCCAGGAACTGAGAAAAACAGACCTGCGTGGGCGTGAGCCGTTCTGGACGATAGAAAAGACAATGCCCTATAACCAATATCTGTTTTTAGTGATTCCCTATGAGGAAGCGGACAGACACGGATTTTTTGCGGTGGATACCTCGGGGTTGAAAAAGGGGCTGATTTCAGACAACCTCTTTTTTGAGGATGCAACGGTCTGGCTTTCAGCAGGTGGAGAATCCTTGCGGTTAATGGGAGAGGAGAACGAAATTCCCAAGCAGGAGGATTCCTCCTTCGGAATGGTTTTAAGGCGGGAAATTCAGGAAGGGATGGAGCTTGTGTTCCAATTCCCGATGACCGGAATGTATCAGAATCTGCGAAATGTCCTCATCTGGATGATTTTACTGGCATTGGCGTTTATGCTGATTTGTTCGGTTGTTGTCCGGAATATGGTGAATCAGCTTACCGGAGAATTAGAACAGCTTAAGGAAAAGATGGACAAATATGCGAGAAGCCCTGTGGCGGACCGATAGAAAGGATGGAACGGATGACTACGGTTTTGATTGTAGATGATGAATATCTGACAAGGCGTGGACTTCGTGAAACAATTGCGTGGGGGGAGTACGGCTTTGAAATTGTCGGAGAGGCTTCCAACGGAAATGATGCGTATGAACGGTATCTGGAGCTTCGTCCGGATATCATTATCACCGATGTCCGCATGAAGCGGGCAACGGGACTTGATTTGATACAAAAGCTGAAAAACCTGCCCGATTTTGATTCTGAGGTAATTATTCTTTCGGCATATGACGATTTTGAATATGTCAAAAAAGCATTGGAATTCCATGTCGGGGCCTATATTTTAAAACCGATTCAGGAAAAGGAACTGCTTTCTGCCATGCTTCGTCTGCAGAGTGTTCAGCAGGAAAAGCGTAGAAAAGACCATCTGGTTGAAAATATGGTACAACAGCTTCCGATGATGCGGAATGATTTTTTAAAGGCACTCTTTGAAGGAAAGCAGATGCAGGAGGACGATTTGCTCCAGCAATGCCGTCTGTTTGAAATCTCCTTGCCGACAGAGGAATATACCGTAGTTTCTATTAAACTGGACCATGTTGTCAATACTACGGAAAATATCAAGCAATTGCATCAGGATCTGGAGGAAACCCTTTCCTACTGTAAGGAATTGCCGAATGCCCTGAAATTTTTGTCCTGCACAATGGCAGAATGCCATGTGGTGCTATTGGTGTATCATCATGATGATAACTATAAGCTGCTACAGTCTTCGCTTTCGTTATTGAACGATTTCTTGCTGACTATCAAGGAGCAGTTTGAAGCCGTAACCTCCCGGACAATCTCTGCAGGTTATTCCATGGGACACAGAGGTATTTCGGAAATTCATGAGGCATATGAGGAATCAAAACGTGCCTTGGCACACAAAAGCTTTGTCGGAGATAATACCATTGTAGATTACATTAGTGTGCCGAAGGTGATGAATGCGGCTTTGGTAATTCCGAATGAGGATATTGAACGCATTTTAGATGCGGTCAGGAATGACCGTTATGCAGATGCGAAGGAGATTCTGGAAAACTTTTTTGATAAGGTCAAGAAAAATTCCGCCGTTGACCTGGAAAGTCTCAAGGATGTTATCCTGGAAATGACGGTGATGCTTTTGAGACTGCATTTTAAAAATGTCGAAGAAATCAATGAAATATACGGACGTCCGATTGTTCCCTCCAACGAACTGCGTAAGCTTGGAAATGTAGAGGCGGTAGAGCATTGGGTGTATGAAATCGTGGAAAAAATGTTTGCGGCAAAGGGAGAACGGGATAAGCGGAACTATGTCATCCGGATTCAGGAAATGATAGACCGGCAGTACAGCATTTCGCTGACAGCGGAATCCGTTGCGGAACAACTGCATATCAGCTCTTATTATCTGATGCATTTGTTCAAGGAAGAAATGGGAATGACCTTTAACCAGTACCTGACCAAAATCCGGATCGAAAAGGCGCAGGAAATGATTCAGTCGGGAAAATATAAAATCTATGAGGTTGCGCAGGCAGTTGGTTATAGAGATTCGGCATATTTCAGTTACATCTATAAAAAGGTGACCGGACATAGTCCAAAACGTGAAAAAAATAAAATGACTGATTTGTCATAAACAAAACCTCCAAGATGATATATAATGAAAATATCATTTTGGAGGTTTTAATTATGCCAAGGTATATGCTAAGGGGAATATATCATAACGCAACAGGCTCTTTTTAAACATTTAAACGATGTTGATTGATTTCTTCCTGCTTGGTTGCTTTTAACAAAAGCTTATAGCTGCTATTTCCGCAATCAGCCTCTAAATGCAGAATGATTGCCTGAGTTGGTGCATTTTGGGGCAGTTCAATTTGTATTTTGTGACCCTTTTTGTTGGTGTTTGCAGGAATCGTACCGGTTTCCCAGGTAAGCACCGGTTCTTTTTGTCCATTGATTTCAAGATATACCCGGACGGTTTGGGAAACCTCCGAATCGGAATCATTTAAAAGCCAAAGCTCTGCGCAGAGTGTTTCGCCTGCTTCGTAGGAAAAATGCTCAATTCTTGCACTGGGCATCACATTTCTCAACGCATCCCGGACGGCATAATATCCGGGTTGGGGAAGAGTAGGATACCGGAGCAGAGAGTTTCCGGCGACGTTATTCCACGGTTCGTTATAGCACCAGTTGATTGCCATAGAGCAATGCGGCTTTTGACGGCGAGCTTCCTCAAATACACATTTTAAGCCTTCGCATTGTGTCCATGTGCTTTTTTCGATATAATCCTCAATGCAGGTCTGTTTTCCGAATAATTCGTCTATGATACCTAAGCAGAGCCAAGAATCGGGTGTCCAGGCATTGTAGCCCATATGTGTTTCCCATGCTGTGTCGGGAGTGGGTGTCTGAATCAATTCGGGTGGCAAAACCTTTTCTAAAATTTCCATTGGTGCAATGGATGGAATTCCGAATTCAGAATAAGCGGTATTGTCGGATTGCCGGAATAATTCAAAAACACTTTGCTTGCTTTCCTGATCGTAGAACAAATAGTGTCCGTGTCCCATGCCCATAATCGGTGCGGTGGGAATAAAGGGTTTTTCACGGTCATATTCATAGCAAAGCTTATTTAAAAGCCGAAGTGCAAGGGATTGGTCTGTCATTTTGGACCAGCCGTTGAACAATTCGTTTCCACCGCACCATAGAACATGACAAGGATGTCGTCTGATTCTGCGAATGATTGCAGTTGCCTCCTGCTCTAAGACCGCAAGATAATCTGGTGTTCCGACATAGTTATTGCAGGCTAACGGAAATTCCTGCCAGACCATTAAGCCTAAACGGTCACAGAGTTCAAAAAAGTATTCCTTATTGACAATCGCACCGCCCCAGCAACGCAGGATGTTCATGTTTGCATCCTTTGCAAGCTGTAGCTGTTCTTCGTAAAGTGGTTCGGTGATGGTTGCGGTAAAGATTTCCGGATTCACCCAGTTAGAGCCTTTTGCAAAAATCGGTCTGCCGTTCAATTCGATGGTTATCGGCGGATAGCTTCTGGATTTCGGGAACTCTGAGGGATAATTCCATGCGTGTTCACCATTCATTCCCAATCGGATATGGCGGAACCCGATATGTCCCTCAATGGTATCACGGCTGCTTCTGACCTGATAGCGGTAGAGGTTTGCTTTTCCCTGACCGTTACACCACCAGAGTGCAACATCCTCCAGGTGGATATCGTGAGAAGTTCCCTCATAAATGCATTGTCCGTCGGGGGAATAGAGGGAAATGGAGACCGTCTCGCCACAGTCAATTTCAAAATGCAAATCTGCCTTTTTAAAATCCTCCGACAATTGATAGGAGGGCTCGCAGAAGGTGATGGAAGCATCTGTTCGGGTTTCTATAAAGGTTTCGTCAAAAATGCCGGAAACCAACAGCCTCGGATGCCAGTCCCAGCCGTAGCAGACAGCAGGCTTACAGCTCTGGTCAGCCTGGTCACGGCAAGGGTCTGCACCCTCACGCTTCGGATGCGGATAAAGATAGATTTCTAACAGAGTACCGTTTTTTAATTCGTCGGTAATGTCTAATTCTACCTTGGAAAACATTCCTGTATGGTGTAACAGTTTTTTATGATTTAAAAGAATATCATATTCATATTCGATTCCGTAGGTTACAAAGAAAATGCGTTCTCCCTCGTTTTGTTCATATATCAATTCTGTGCGATAAAGCCATGCATAGTCCTCAAGTGCTTCATATTGTTTGCAGTTGTCTGCATAATTGACATCGCCCCAGGAAAATGCCTTTGCATAATCGTTCTGGATATTACCCGGAACCTGAGCCGGAAAAAATTCGCCGGTGATTCCGTCTGTGATGCAGGCACCTTGCCAGGTCTGAAAAAATTTCATTTGTTTCACTTCCTTTTGTTTCTTGATTTTATTATAGAAAAGTCTTTCTTGAAAGTCAAGTGCGAAAATGTCCCAAATTTGTAGCCATTTATTCTTTTTTTGTTTGTTGACGGTACTCGCCGGGTGTAACATTCAGGTTGTACTTAAATCGGTAAACAAAATATTCCACCGAATGATAACCCGAAGCAAACGCAATTTCTTTTACCGATAAATCGGAAACAGTAAGCAGATTGCAGGCATATTTCAAACGGATGGTATTCAGATAATCGTTATAGGAGGAGCCAATCCAATTTTTGAAGGTCACACCCAGGTGGTTTTTGGAAATCGAAAGCTGCTTTGCCAAAATTTCTAAGGATAAATCCTGACGGAAATTGGAATGCGTGTATGCAATTGCCTGCTGAATCAGCTTTGGGGTATGTACCTGTGTGTGCTTGGCAGTTTTGCGGATAACCGAGATGACCAGGGAGGAAATCAGGTTCATCTGCATCTGTCGGAAAAACGGCTCCTGATGCGTTGATTCAAACAACATCTGCTCAATTTTATTACAGATATTTTTTGCTTCTGCGGTGTCAAACCGACAATGAAACCGATGTAAGCTCGACGAAAGAAATCTTGAAATTTCTTCATCCAGAACTGTTTCATTAAAATGAATGCAGTAGGTTACAAGATCGGTATTTGCAGTCAGGGCGTGGAAATCATAATAGGACATCAGATACGCATCTCCCGGACCGATTTTGTACTTCTGATTATTGTGAATATGCTCGCCCTCGCCGGAAACAATCATCTCCAACTCAAGAAAGTCATGCCAATGCGGTGGAAAGCTTTTTCCACAGGGAACAAAGTGTTTTTGCACCACCAAAGATTCATTTCCGAATAAATCGGATTCAAAGAGTAGTAAGTCAGTTTCCAAAAAAATCACCTCCATTTGCAGAAATCGTTGATTTTCTTAATTATATCATGTATTATCCGAATTTACAAGTATAAAATTATGTTGTATAATTTAATTAAAAAAGAAGGAGGCGTTTGTTATGTTTTGCTGGCAGGTAGCATATGCACCGAATTATCTTTGCAAGGAACAAAGAATCACAACCATCGCAGAAATTGCTGCATCCGGTTACGATGTAATTCCGGCAGCTGTTCCCGGAAATTTTGAAATTGACATGATGAAGGCAGGAAAGTTAGAGGATATTTATTACTCTACCAATACGCTGAAGGCACAGGAGTTGGAAAATCTGCATTTATGGTACTTTACCAAGGTAGAAATTGAAGATGTGGATTCGCTTCTGCATTTTGACGGCATTGATACCATTGCTGATATTTATGTAAACGGTGTGCTGGTAAAATCGGTAGACAATATGTTTTTGGGTTATGATGTCTATCCTGACTGGAAGCAGGGAGAAAACGAGCTGGTGGTACATATCAAGCCGGTCTGTATCGAGGCAAGAAAGTACCGCATCCCGGCATCTTCCAATGCGCCGAAATATAACGGTGGTTCGTTGTATGTGCGTAAAGCCGCACATATGTACACCTGGGATATTATGCCCAGAATCATTTCCGCCGGTATCTGGAAGGAAGTAAGCATTCAACCCAGCAAGAAAAATCAGATTCATGATGTTTACTTTGTGACCAACCACATTGATTTAGAAAACAAAACAGCAGAGCTTCGTTTCTTTATCGACCTTGATGCAGAGGGCGACTTTATGAAGGATTACTCCTATACCGTCGAAGGTGTTTGCGGAGAGAATAAGTTCGCATTCTCAGAACAACTCTGGCATACCCAACAACAGAAATTTTTTACGGTAGAAAATGCACAATTCTGGTGGCCGAGAAATGCAGGAGAACAGAATTTATATGATACCAAAATTTCACTTTATTATCAGGGTGAGCTTTGTGACACCTATTCGTTAAAGCTCGGAATCCGCACCATGAAGCTGGAGCGAACCGATGTTACCGACACCAACGGTTCGGGTGAATTTTGCTTCCGAGTCAACGGCAAAAAGATTTTTGTACTGGGCAGTAATTGGGTGCCATTGGATGCATTGCATTCTAACGACATCAACCGGCTGGAGCAGGCTTTGGATTTGGTGGAGGATATCGGCTGTAATATGCTTCGTTGCTGGGGCGGTAATGTGTATGAGTCTGACCGCTTCTTTGAGCTGTGCGATGAAAAGGGCATTTTAATATGGCAGGACTTTGCAATGGGCTGTGCGGTCTATCCTCAGGAGGAGCAATTTGCAAAAATGCTGGAGGAAGAGGCGGTTTATCAGATTAAACGGCTTCGGAATCATGCGTGCCTTGCACTGTGGGCAGGGGATAATGAAGGGGATTTGTGCTATATGGAATGGGGCAGATTCCGCAGAGACCCGAACAAGAATATCCTGACCAGACGTGTGCTGGCGCAGGCGGTGGAAACACATGATTATGCAAGAGATTATCTGCCAAGCTCTCCTTATGTCAGTCAGGCGGCTTTTGATATGAATATTGACCTAAGCGGTGTCGTGGCTGATGTTCTGCCCGAGGATCATCTGTGGGGACCGAGAGACTATTTCAAGGGCGAATACTACAAAAAGGCATTTTGTCATTTTGCAAGCGAAACCGGATATCACGGTTTTCCGTCCCCGGAATCGCTCCATAAATTTTTAAAAAATCCGGAACAGATTTTCCGGGAGGACGGACATCCGACGGATGAATATCTGGTACACGCAAGCTCGTCTGAGTTGGATGTTCATTCTGATTATGCGTATCGTATCCGTCTGGCACACAATCAGGTGGTGACCTTGTTCGGGGAAGCCTCGGAAGAGCTTTCGGAGTTTGTACGTCAGAGTCAGATTTCGCAGGCAGAAGCAAAGAAATATTTCATCGAGCGGTTCCGTGTGGCAAAATGGAAGCGCACCGGAATTATTTGGTGGAATATTTTAGACGGTTGGCCGCAGGTGTCTGATGCGGTAGTGGATTACTATTTTACCAAAAAGCTTGCATATCACTATATCAAGCGCTCGCAGGAGCCGGTTTGTCTGATGTTTGATGAACCGACAGAAAATTATCTGTCCCTGATGGGTGTGAATGATTTGTCGGAGGATGCGGATGTTTCCTACACCGTAACCGATGTTCTTTCCGGAAAAAAGGTGCTTGACGGTATCACGCACCTGCGTGCAGATTCAGCACAGAAAATCGGAGAAATGCAGATAGCAGAGGGCGAAAAGGTATTCTATCTGATTACATGGGAAAGAGACGGAAAAACATACAAAAACCACTATTTCACCAACATTATCGACATTGATTATACAAGCTATATGCAGGCGTTGAAGCAATGCGGTATGGATGAGTTTGAAGGGTTTTAAGGAGGGAAAACAATGATAGGATTTGATATTGGCGGAACAAAATGTGCAGCCTGTATCGGTGAGGAGCAGAATGGCATATTGAACATTCTGAATAAAAAGGTGATAGATACAGATTTGAAAATCTCACCGTATGAAATGATAGACCGGATGTGTGAGCTGGCAGAGTCCATGACCGATGATTTTTCAAAAATCGGCATCAGCTGTGGAGGACCGTTGGATTCTAAAACCGGAGTCATTCAATCTCCGCCCAATCTGGTTGGCTGGGATGATGTAAGAATAGTAGAGTACCTGAAAAAGCGATATGGCGGAACGGTAAAGCTCCAGAATGATGCAAATGCCTGCGCTGTGGCGGAATGGAAATATGGTGCCGGAAAAGGGTGTCAGAACATGGTATTTCTGACCTTTGGAACCGGACTGGGCGCAGGATTGATTCTGGACGGCAAGCTCTATGCCGGAACCAATGATATGGCAGGGGAGGCCGGACACATCCGTCTGAGCCAGTATGGACCGGTCGGCTACGGAAAGGCAGGCTCCTTTGAAGGCTTCTGCTCCGGGAACGGCATTGCTCAACTCGGTCAGATGCTTGCAAGGGAAAAACTGCAGTCGGGACAAAGTGTGTCCTACTGTGAGAATATGGAAAAGCTTTCGGAAATCACAGCAAAATCCATTGCAGAATGTGCCCGGAAGGGATGCGAGGATGCAATCGAGGTCTATCGCACCTGCGGAGAACGGCTGGGTTGCGGACTTTCGGTGCTGATTGATATTTTAAATCCGGAGCGGATTGTAATCGGAAGTATTTTCCAACGTGCTGAGAATCTGCTGCGTGAACCGATGCAAGCGGTGATTGACCGGGAATGCTTGCCGGCATCAGCACGGGTTTGTAAGGTTGTACCGGCAGAATTGGGAGAACAAATCGGAGATTATGCGGCACTTGCAGTTGCCGGAATGTAAAGGAGTAGAAAATGATGAATTTATATGAGCGTTATCCGGAACTGGAGGTTTGCCGTGCAGATATCGAAAAAGCGGCAGACATGATTTATGAAACTTATCAGAAAAAAGGAAAGGTTTTGGCTTGTGGAAACGGTGGAAGTTGTGCAGATTCCGACCATATTGTCGGCGAATTAATGAAGGGCTTTTTGTCTGAGAGAAAAATGGAAAAAGAACTGCTGGAAAAATTCCAGAAGCAGGGCTTTGAGGATGCAGAATATATGGCATCCCATATGCAGGGTGCATTGCCGGCAATTTCGCTGACCGCACAAACCGGAATTTTAACTGCATTCTGTAACGATGTTGCGCCCGATATGATGTATGCACAAATGGTTTACGGCTATGCCGCACCAAATGATTTGCTGATTGGACTTTCCACCTCAGGAAATTCTAAAAATGTTGTCTTTGCGGCAAAGACTGCAAAAGCCTTGGGCATTGCAACCATTGCAATGACCGGAGCAAAGGAGAGTAAGCTGTCTGCAATTTGCGATGTGACCATCCGTGTGCCTGAAACCGAAACCTATAAAATCCAGGAATTGCACCTGCCGGTTTATCATTATCTTTGTGCAGAGGTGGAACGCAGAATTTTTGGTTAATCGACAGAATGAAACGATAAAAGTACAAAAAAGGCTGTTTATGAAACATTGTGTATATTTGATTCAAACTTATAAGGGGTGTAAAAAACTGAGTTTTTTACACCCCCTGCTTTTTTATTATATAGGAAATTACAACATTTATGTTGTAATTTCTGGAATAACAAAATTGCTTCCTTAATCTCACGCCCGCAGGCGGGGCTTCGATCAGAAGCTTTTTTATATATCGGGTTGTTCGATTGTGGAGGTAGCAATAAAATGGGCTAATAACTTTGTTGGGTATTACGATTGATTTTTTGTTACTTTTTTGGTATGATATATATGGATTTTTGTATATAGATACATATTGACATACAAAACTGATAAAAAAGGAGGTGTCCCTCTTGGTTTTAGCATACGGAATTATCGCCATTATTTCTCTATCAATGGTTGGAATTTGTGTTCTTGCAGATAAAAAGCGTGATGAATGGCTGATTTGGTTATTTGTTTCGGTAGCTATATGTAATCTCGGTTACTTTATGTTGTCTGTATCAAAGGAACTTGATGCAGCGCTGAACTCAAACAGAATAGCCTATCTCGGAAGTGTATTTCTTCCGTTCTTTTTGCTGATGATGGTACAGCGTTTTTGCAAAATAAAGAGCAATAAAAAGATAACAACATTACTTATCTTACTTGGTGTCGTTATGCTCGGTATCACCACAAGTCCGGGTATTCTTCCCATTTATTATAAAACGGTGGACATTGAATTTGCAGGCGGAGCGACAAAGCTTGTTCGTGAATACGGGCCGCTTCATATGCTTTACTATGTTTACCTTGTTCTTTATATGTTATCAATGGTAGGAATGACACTTTTCGCCATTGCAAAAAAGAAAGTCACATCGCATCTTCACACTTTTCTTCTTTTGAGTGCGGTACTGTGCAACATTGTAATATGGCTTGTTGAGCAATTTTTGCCAAGAGGTTTTGAATGGCTTTCTGTTTCATACATACTGACCGAGTGCTTGATTCTTATGTTGTACCGGTCTATGCAACGGCAGGGGCTTATGTTCAATAAACCAAGACCTTCTTCTTACACAATTGATGTTTTGTTGGTTATATTCCTGCTTTTATTTGCGAACTGTGTCCGAATCATTACCAAGGGAACTACCCCTACTATGTATGTGATTTCCCACATAGTCGTACTGATTATTTATATCGGCATACTTGTTTCATGGGGGATGTCTGTTTATGACAGAA
>SVJN01000143.1 GCA_015068965.1 Oscillospiraceae bacterium | reverse complement strand
TGACATTGTGACCGCAAAGTGCAAAGGTTTCGGACAGAATTTTTTTCTTGCCTAACTGGTGCGATACCGATGCGACCTGCAAGGGGGTCTGGGGTACCATCTGTTTCCGGCAGAGCCAGTCCATGCCCGGCATATGGAAGAATTCATAGTTCGGCATTACTGCACCGTTTGAGGTAAGCTGGGATAAAAGCTCCTCCTCCAATACCATATGTCCGGTCAACTGCATTCCATGCTCCTCGCAGAAATCATAAATCTGCTTTGCAAATGCTTCGGTAAATAAATCGGTTACCAGCTTCCAGAACTGGAACCGTGTTTTTTCCCATTCTCCGGTTTTTTCAAATAACTCGTCTAAATGCTCTAAGAGATTTTCCCCAAACCGCGCCTCGTATTCTGTCGGCATCACAAAGCTCCAGGGGATTCCGTCCCGGGAAACCTGTGGTTCATCGGTGAATACCCCCGGCATCCGCTTGCCATAACGTGCCTCGTAACGTGCATAGGAGCATTCGATGAACTTTTGAATGACCTTTTTGTCCAGCGTATCGACATAGAACGGGTTCACATCAAAATAGAAGTGCTTTCCGTGCAGGTTGCAGATGGTGCGGTCGGTCTGCTTTTCGCCCGGCTCCATCCGCAGATACTTCTGCTGATATTCTAAGCCTAAGCCGTTGACCTCACCCGATGCAAAGCCGCTCGGCCAGCCGTTTTCGTCATAAGCCCAGGCACCCATGCCCCGCTTTTCACCCTCGTTTACACCAACATCGGTGTTGGCAAACCATTCGTCACTCATATATTCTGTCTCTAAGCCGCCTCGTGCGTGCATGAAATAACCGCCGATGCCGATTTCGTCCATCATCTGAATCTGACGTGCCGTTTCCTCGGTGGATAGCTTTTCGTTCCACGACCAGAAGGGAATCGGACGGTATTCCTTCGGCGGATTTTTTAACATCTTTTTAATATCCATGCTTGTTCCTCCAAACTTGTCCATAGTATTATCTTTATTATAGCGGATTTTTACCAAAATGTAAAGTACCGTTTTTTTCTTTTCCGCTTGACACAAAAAAATTTTTATGTTATACTGTATGCAACCGATTGCAAAGGAGGCTTTACAATGTCTGAAAAGGTTACCATTTACACCCTTGCCGAAGAGTTGGGCATGACGCCCTCCATGATCAGCAGAGCATTGAATCCGAACGCAAGTGTCAGCGAAAAAAAGCGGAAGCTTGTACTGGAGGCGGCAGAAAAGCACGGCTTTATGCCGAACAAATTTGCCTCCCGTCTTTCGATGGACACCATCCGCATCGGGATTCTTTACCGCTACAAGTTTATGCCGGTCACCGACCGGATTCTTGCCGGAATCAAAAAATCTTACGAAGAGCTTGCCGACTATAAAATCAGCTATGACATCACCCTGATTTCTGCCGCAGAAAAAAAAGCGGAGGATTGCGAGGCAGAGCTTTTTCGTTATGTTGACTATGATGGCGTGATTATTTCGGGGTTCAGCTCGGAACAATGCACCCCGATGTTAGAACGCTTTTTAAAAAAGAATAAAAATCTGGTGCAAGTACAGAATGCAAATGAGCAGGTTCCCTACCTGTTCGCCTCCATGCACAATACGAAAAACGCCGCACGGCTTTCGGCGGAATTTCTCTACCATTGCACCAAAAACGCACCCAGACAAAACATCCTGCTCTTTACCGGAGACCTTTCAAGCACACTACACCGTGAGGCAAAGGAGGCATTTTCCGAAGCTTGTACCTCACTCGGTCTGCATCTGTTGGAGACGGTGGATATGCAGGATCAGGAGAAGGTATTGAAAAAACTTACACCGGAGGTTTTGGAAAAATATAAAAATGAGGTCGACGGCATCTATATCACCTGCGGAAACTCGATTCCGCTGTGCCAATACCTTTATGAGCAGAAGCTTCCCGTCAGTCTGGTTACCTTTGATACCTTTGATGAACTCAACCGCTATATCGAAAACGGAACAATTTCTGCAACCATTTACCAGAATCTTGAAAAGCAAGGAAAAAATGCGTTTGAAAAGCTTGTTTTCTCGATTATCCGTGGCGAAAAGCCACCCAAAAAGGTTTATACCAATATTGAATTGGTGTTAAAAAGTAATTTAGCGCAATATCTTTGATTCAGGAGGAAATCAATATGAAAGTGAAAAAAATTTATGCAAGCAGCTTTGCAAAGCTCGACAGCAGTGTCCTTGTCGGAGGCGGAACCGACGAAACCGCACGTTTTCAGGCAGTGCTGGACGAAGCAGGCGACGAGGTCGGTATCCACTTGATTATGGACGGTGCGGCGTTGGTAACACAGTTGAAGCTCTATTCCAACACAACCATCGAATGTCTGAACAAGGATTGCGGCTTTTATCAGGTGGCGCAGACCAACAACTGTCTGATTACCACCGGCATATGGGACTATCACGAAATCAAAACCCGGAACATCCAGCTCTTAGGCGGAACCTATCATCAGAACGGGCAGAATCAGGAGCATGACAATCCGCACGTGGTACATACCACCAAGCGCGATTTGAAAAACGAATTTAATAAGCACTATGTACACGGCATCGAATTTTACGGTGTGGAAAATGTGCTGATTCGGGATGTGACAGTCCGGGATTTCCGTTGCTATGCGATTATGGTGGGTTGCTTTAAAAATGTAACCATCGACCAGGTGTGGCTGGATTTACCCTACGGCACCAAGGGCAATCAGGACGGCTTCCATTTCTGGGGACCGGGACAGTTTTTAACGGTCCTGAACTCGGGCGGTCAGGTCGGGGATGATATCATCAATGTCGGTCCCGACGAAGGGGATAAATTCTCTTCCATTACCGATGTTCTGATTGACGGTATCTTTGTCAATGACGGCGAACAGGCAGTACGTCTTTTATCCCGTGGAACCGGACGCTTAGACCGTGTTACCATCCGCAATGTCAGCGGCTCTTACCGGAGCTATGGCTTCTATATTGACCCGTGGTTTGTGGATTCGGATTTGGGAAATTTCGGAAATATTTTCATTGAAAATGTAGATTTGCAGGCAATGAAAAATACCTATGAATATCACCCTCCGGTGCTTTTCTCTATCGGCGGTAATATCGAATGTCTGACACTAAAAAATATCCGGCATCATAACAGCTATGATAACCGCACCTTAATCGAAATCGGTCTGCCCTTCTATGACACGCATCCCGAACGCTACCACCACTACGAAATGCCGGGCGAGCAAAAAATTCAGAATATCATCATCGACGGTCTGACCGTGACCGAGCAACCAGGCGAGCCGGAGAACACCGACTATATTGTAGTGCATGATAAAATAGAAACAATGGTATTAAAAAATGTACTGGTGCTAAAAAACCAGGAAGAAAACGGAACCCTCTTAAAGCTTGCCCCCAAAGGCGAAATCGGTACATTGATTACTGAGAGCATTCACACCAAGGGCTTAAAAACAGTAATCGAAAATGAGGAACAAATCAAGCACAAAATTTAATGAGGATAGAAAAAAATGCTTCAGAACAAACAAAACGAGGTATTATGCGGTTATAGCCGCATAATACCTCGACGTGCATAAAACAAAGAAAATTTGCAGGTTTAAACATTCGAAATTCTTATAAAAAGCCGTCAAATAGTCGGTACATTCTTAAATCTTTCCACTTTTTATTCAAAATTTTTCCACAAAATCACGTCCTCCGCCTGCATCACAAACTCAGACAGATTCAGAGAAACCGGGGTTAATTCATGCGTTGCATCAATCAGATATGCCTTCATATCCTTGTCCAGATTGGTTTTGATTGTCTGTGCTTCTTCTGAAATATTCGTAATCAGAAATGCCTTTTTCTCCCCATCGGTTGCGGCTTGTGCGAACACAGCTTCGTTTTCTGTATACTCCGGCTTTACCCAACCCTGCAGACGATAAAGCTCCCCGAATGCCTTTAGGGCAAAGTAGAGCGGAAACGGCTTTACCTCCGGATAGGGACAGAACACACCGCCATACATACTCAGTCCGATTCTTGCATCATAAATGCACAGAATATCGGTAGAAGCATCCTGCATGATACACATAGTTGCCGCACACAAAGCAGATGCCTTCACCGTCCCTCTGGTCTCCCACGGCGGGTCAATTGCCCATTCATTCAGATGGTTTTCGGCATCCGCATATCCGAATGTTTCCAGCATTTTATCAATATATTTACTACAATGACCGATTTGTATGGCATTCAATCCGTAAGCATGCCATGTAAAAAAGTCAAGCGGTGCGTGTCTGGCTTGGATATACGCCAAAAAATTTTCAAAAAATTCCACCATAAACGCCCCACGTTCACAGCAATAGGTCGGCGGTTCGGAACGAGGGATATCTAACTCATATTTTTCCGGAACCGACAACGCATATCCAACACCGCTACTGCCGAAGCCACCCACCATAATGGAATCGCCAAAGCAGGCTTTTAAATGCTTTGCCGTAACAGCATAAAGCTCGTAATATTCTTCCGGTGTTCCCTTCCACATCTGATTTTCTTCCGGTGTCACGCCATTGTCCGGCTCGTTCCAGATTTCCCAGTATCGGATGCCGTAGAAAAATCCGTTTGCCCAGCCTTCGTTATAATGCCGGATGATATGCTCGCAGATTCTTGCCCATTTCTCATAATCTGCAGGCGGATAAATCCGGTACGCCTTGATATAGTGATAGTTTTCTATCGTAACACCCAACCGGAAATATGGTGCACAGCCATTGTCCACCAGCTCCTTGATTAGAAGGTCAGTAAATGCAAAATCGTAGCTTTCTTCCTTGGTTTCATCCGCATCAAAATCACGGAAAATATTCGGAATATCCACCCATCGGTTGCCGGCAAACGGCCCTCCGACATCGTGCAACCTGGCATAAGGAATTGCCGCATCGGTCAAATAATGAAAATACTCACACCCAATTGCTCCATTAATCGGAGGCTGTCCAACGGCGTGCATTGCTTTGATTCTGCCGGATGCTTTGCTGTAATCTATTGTAATGTTCATGAATACCACTCCTCTTTTTGGGAGTATTTTATCATAACCCTCTTCAGAATACAAGCACCCAATCTCCGAAAAATTTTCGGATTTTTACAAAATATTATATTTTCTATTGCATTAGGA
>SVJN01000142.1 GCA_015068965.1 Oscillospiraceae bacterium | reverse complement strand
GTTATATGGATTCGACATTTTTCTTGACACATTCCTCTTTTTATGATAAGATGAAAAAAAATCATAAAGAGGTGTTTTCATGAAAAAGTTTTTTGCAGAATTCAAGGAATTTGCCATCAAGGGCAATATGCTTGATTTAGCAATCGGTGTTGTAATCGGTACTTCCTTCAATGCAGTTGTGACCTCCATTGTCAAGGATATTTTTACACCGATTATCGGTATCATCATCGGCGGCAGAGATTTTTCAGGTCTTGCAATCACTGTCGGAGAATCCTCCATTACATACGGTGTGTTCATTCAGGCAATGATTAACTTTCTGATTACTGCGTTCTGTCTCTTCCTGGTGGTAAAAACCATGAACCGTTTCAAACGTAAAAAGGAAGAAGAACCCGCTCCCGAACCCGAAGAGCCCAAGAAATCAGACGAAGTTCTTTTATTGGAAGAAATCAGAGATTTATTATCGAAGAAGTGAAAAAAACCGTTTCTGCCGAACCGACAGAAACGGTTTTCTTTTACCGATTCATCGTTCTGTTTTCCCGAAACAGACGCAAGTAAAAATTACTGTAAAGCAGGAAGGATGCAACCACCGAAACGGCACACACTAAAATCATCCCATCCGCCACAGTCTGTGAAATATCCGGGAACAAAATCAGGATTACCATGACCGTATACAAAAGCACAGTATTCGCTTTTCCATACCATTTTGCGCTGTTAATGCTATTTAATTTTCTGATTGCAAGATAGCCCATTACTGCAAGAATCACTTCTTTTGCCACAAACAATGCAATTAATAACTGCATTGCCTCATAGTTCACCGCAAGGCAGACTATGACAGAAAACTGTGTGAGCTTATCTGCAATCGGGTCTAAAATTTTACCGAAATCCGAAACCATATTGCAGCGTCGTGCAATGACGCCGTCAAGAATATCGGTAAGTCCTGAAATCAACAGCACTACAATTGCCGCATAATACTGTTCCAGACCGCAATACATCCATATAATCACCGGAATCAGCAAAATCCGGAACATACTCAAGAAATTCGGGATTGTCAACACTTGCTCCCGTTTAAAAATTTTACTCACGAAAAACACTCCTTATCCTTTGCATTGTGTTTATGATGAAAGCACAGATAATATGCAATCAGGCAAAACGGAATCGCCGCAAAAACATCCAGAACTGAATGCTGTTTTAAAAATACGGTCGATACACAAATCAGAATGGTTGAAATACTGTAAAAAAGCTTCCAGCCCTTGGTGCGGAACCGTTCTATATACATTGCCGTACAATGTACCGAAACCGCTCCCATCACGTGCATGGACGGACAAACATTGGTATTGGTATCGAACTGATAAAATCCCCGGACAAAGCGTATCAGCGGATTATCCCGTTCAAACGCAACCGGACGAAGTTCCTGACAGTTCGGAAATAAAATGTAGGCAACCAATGCCGCCGTATAGGTGATGATAATAAACCACATCAGCCGTTTAAACGCATCAATGTGATAGAAAAACGTATAAATATGTATTCCCACCATATAAATAAACCAAAACATATACGGAATGATAAACCATTCACAAAACGGAATGATATCATCCAACGCACAATGCATCGGATAATAAAACGGTGCATCATACACACGTTCCAAAAGCTGAAATAAAAGTCCGAAAACAGGCCAATACAACAAAAGCTTTATGTGCGAAAATTCAGGCTCGTTCAGACGATTGAACCGGAATTTCCGATAATCTACAACCGGTGTTTTTAATTTCATAATGTACGCAATTGTTCCTTTCCTACTTCATTGATTCAAATTCTGCAAACCCGCTTTCTCTCCGAATGTCCGCCATAGCGCTTGAGAATTGCCAGAAAACGGGGACGGTTATAGCGCTGAATCATCACAAAAATCAGATTTCCAACCGCATAAAGAACCGACACAACCACCCCTCCGGTCTGCTTCCAGATTCTGATACAAACCAGCCCTGCCAGGCAAAGTAAATCATGAACCAGCTCCGCAATGCAGGTTTCCTGCACCATCATTTCGTATCGCTCCTGCGGAGGAAGATGCTCATTTTCCGAAATATCCTTAGAGGGAATCAGCTTCGGAAAAATCCGGCTCATATCCGGAACCCGTCCCTTCCAATGGCGGATGCCGAGCTTTTCGTAAATCTCGCCGTTTTTCTCAAACGCAAAGCTCTGAAACGGGAAACGGTCCGCCCGGAATATCCGCTTTGGCAGAGCTCTTCCGGATAAAAACCCCAAAAAGCTGACAACTGCTAAATATTGAATACAATCCATGAATCCTTCCATTTACTTTTCCGCTCTCCTTCATTGTGCATTAAATCTGCTCAAGTTCAATATTCTGAACCTCAAAACGTCTTACAGCCTCTTGTTCAAACCGGCAATCCTTTGCCCTGATGTGTAAATCCAAAAATGTAAAATCAGAAAGTATATACTGACTCTCATCCGGTTTCACATTGAAAAATTTTTCACACTCTATATCACAGTTTTTCATTGTGATATGCTCTACATAAGACATTGGAATCTCGGCTCTGTCCTGCAAATCATAAAACTGTGTCCACGGGAAAACAAGAAGAAAGCTATTTACCGTTCCGCTCGTTTCCTCCACACGGATATACTCATACTTTTGCGGTGTATCCGGTCTTAGCTTGAACCACAAAAGGGCAATTGTTCCCTCAGCTTTATTTCTTCTGAAAATTACATTGCGGTTATAGATAGATTCCGAACCGCAGGTCAGACAAGCATGGCAAAAACCGTAGGTGCAATCCTCAATCAGAATCCGTTCATTTTTCCCGTTTGTCGGATCGGTATCTGCCCAGGGTCCCTTTCCGCCCTTTAACACAACGCCATCGTCATTGACTGCCATATCACAGCCCTTGACCAAAAAATCACTGCACACATCTATATCAATCGCATCGGTACTCGGTGCAGGTATCGGAGCATTCGGGGAATAAATCTTACATCCGATATATTTCACCCGCTGACTGCGATAGATATGATTCGTCCAGAAATGGGAGTTTTTTAGCGTAAGCCCTGCCACCAGAACATTGGTACAATTGGAGATATAAACCAGTCTGGGACGTTGCTCGTCCTTATTGGTGCAATCCGGGTTCCATTCCCGACGAATCCAGAACGCTTTCCAGGAACGGATTCCGTTTCCGTCAATGGTTCCTTCCCCGCACATGGTAAACCCGTCTAAACCGTCTGCATTGATGAGTGCCGGAAAGTATTTACAGCTCTGGCCCTCAATTCTGGTATCACAAACCGGGTAATCGGAGATATCATCACTTCCTGAAAGTGTACCTTCCTTTTCAATATAAAGATTGACTCCCTGCCGGAAAAACAATGCGCCGGTTACAAACGTCCCTTTCGGAACAACAAGCACACCTCCACCGCTTTGGGCGGCATCATCTATTATTTTTTGAATTTTTTCTGTTTGTACCGTTCCATCGGCAGCTACACCGTAATCCGTTAAAACATAAGCCCGTCCCAATGCTTCAGGCGATGGAATGGCTACATCATAAAACCACGCATCAACCGGTGTTCCGTCCGGAAAAAATTCCTGCTTCATACTATCTACCTCAATTTTCCAATATAAATTTATTTTATCACACTTTTATATTGCAGTCAACTTTATAATATTAAATAATTTGTAAACAAAAACCGAAAATTTTTCGGTGCAAATCCTCTTGACTGTTGATGCTTTTTTCATTATAATAAAGCTAATAATCAAAAAACAAAGGAGATTTCATATGAAAAAACATTTTTCCATTATGCCGTTGAATCTATCCTGCATTGACGAGCTATGCGAGGATATTAAAAATCAGGTTGAGAACGGAATCTGCGATATGCCGCTTTTTTGTATGTCGCTCCATCCCGAAGGAACACCCCCCGCTGACAAAGGTCGTATCCTTTCGGACAAATATGCTTTGTTCAAAGAAAAGCTTGACAAAATGGGCATCCAAAGCGGTGTTTTAGTGCAGTCCTCCATCGGTCACGGCTATACCTTGAGCGAGGAATCTCCGTTTTTAAAATATGTGAATCTGAATGATGGCGAAACACAGACCGTTTGCTGTCCATATGATGAATCTTTTCACGACTACATCCGGGACTGCTTAGCAAAAATTGCGTCCAAAAATCCTGACTTAATCATGATAGATGACGATTTCCGCCTGGTATTCCGCTTCGGAAACGGTTGTGCCTGCGAAAGACATATGCAGGAATTCCGTAAAAAGAGCGGTATGAACATCACCCGGGAAGAGCTGTTTGAAATCCTCAAGCAGGATGCAAAGGGCGAGGTTGCAAAATACTATCTGGAAACACAGAAAGAACCACTCTACGAATGTGCGAAAGCCATGCGTGCAGGCATTGACAGCGTGAACAAAAAAATCCCTGCCACCTTCTGTGCGGCAGGCTGTAATGTTGACTATGCAGTAGAAATCGCACGGATTTTAGCAGGCGAAGGAAATCCTGTTGTTGTGCGTGCCAGTCATGGCGTGTATGTTCCGGAGGGGGCAAGATTTATCAGCCGTACCTTCTACCGTGTTGCAAGACAGATTTCCTACTTAAAGGATAAAGTAGATTTTGTTTTAGCAGAATGCGATACCATTCCGCACAATCAGTATGCTCTGAGTGCACACTACCTCCATTCCCATTTTGTTGGTGCAATGTTAGAGGGTGCGGTCGGCTCCAAGCGATGGATTACACGTCTTCGTGATTATGAAAAGGAAAGCGGTGTCGGCTACAGAAAGATTCTTTCCAAACACCAGGGCTTTTATGAAAAATTGGCAGAGCTTGTGAAGGACGTCCGCTACATGGGAGCGAAAATTCCGTTATCAAACGATGTAGACTACAGCTTTTGTGAGTGCGGCTGGGACTCCGACATGGACGGCGGCGAAGGTGTCGGAATGTATATGTTTGAAAGAATCGGACTTCCGGTCTATTACTCTGCAGAGGATGGCGGTGCGGCATTCTTATCCGGCGAGGCAGACAGAAAATTCACAGATGATGAAATTCTGAATTTGCTAAAAGGCTCTGTATTCTTGTTCTACGATACTGCCAAACGACTCATCAAACGTGGCTTTGGCGAGTATCTGGGGGTATCGGTAAGAAAATGGCAGGGTGAGCTTCCGAATATAGAAAAGATATTTGAAACCGGGAAATATCAGGATGCACAATATCAGGCACACGAGCTTGTTCCGCTCTCCGATGATGTTGTAATTGATTCGATGACCTATCACACCGTCGATAAAGAACA
>SVJN01000141.1 GCA_015068965.1 Oscillospiraceae bacterium | reverse complement strand
CAAAAATATTGTGTTCCTTTGCAGAAAAATGAAACAAGAAAATGTAGAAGGAGCAATGATAAATCAACTTCTTCGTGCTGGAACTTCTATTGGCGCAAATATTCATGAGGCGCAATATGCACAAGGCACAAAGGATTTCATCTCAAAGCTTGAAATTGCTTTAAAAGAATGCAACGAAAGTGAGTATTGGTTAGAGTTATTATATGAAGTCGATAGCATTTCAAAAGAAGTTTTTGAAAAATCACAAAAGGAATGCATTGAACTTCGTAGAATGTTGGTTTCTTCTGTAAAGAAATTGAAGGAAAAACTATAAATAAAAAGCCCTGATTTTCAGGGCTTTTTCGGCATTTTTACATATTGTTTATTGTTTATATTATCATTTTTTGTTTTTTCTTTAAAACACTGAAAGGACTGATTTGAATGAAATTTTTAATTTGGTTTGTTTGCCTTTTTCTACATGCCTTTGTTACTATGTTAATAAAAGATAGTGGTATTATTCTCGGTGGCATACCAACAGCAATCCTTATTTTTTTAACAATTCTCTTAGCAAGATTTCTTTGTAAAAAATGGGATGAACATAAAAACAATAAACAAATAAAAACATTTTCCGTTACTGATGAAAATATTGATAATATCAAATCCTGCAGAAAATGCAATGAACCACTTGTAAACAATAGTAAATTCTGTCGTAAGTGCGGAGCAGAAGTTTTAGAACCGAAAAATCCAGATATTTCTGACAATCAAAAGTTTAAAGTTGTTATATTCGATGCAGACAACAGAAGAATACATACAGAAATAAGAGAAATTAATACAAAAAACTTCCCTCCCGAAAAATTTTCAGATAATAATACTTATTATGCTATTGAAACCATAAAAGAAGGTAAAAAAGTAAAAATTAATAGAAAAAAAAAAAATTGGGAAAAGAAAACCAACACTAAAATTCAAAAAAGAATTCCGATTAAGAAAAATCAAAAACAAAAAAAATCTAAATTATATATAATAAATATTTTTGTATTATTAATACCAATTGTATTTAGCATGATCGCTTTGGTCTTAGGCTCTTGGCTGGATGAGTTATTTGCTACAATTATATGTTGCGGAATAATCGCTACTGTATGCAAGACATTATCTGTAACAACATTCGAAGATAGTGTGATTTTATCTGTTTTTGCCATGTTGTCTTTAATAGTGCTATTACTCCCTTGCCTTATAGAAGATTTTTGGGACGAAGAACTATTTTTTGCAACAATTGTTCTGGTTACCGGTTTATATGTTTTTGTTTGTGATTTAACGGAAATAGTAAAACGAATTCTGAAAAAATATCACAACACACAAAATTATAAAATGAAATGTTATAAAAAAATAAACACGTTAAACGATTATCGCGAAAAAGGAATTATTACCGAGACCGAATACGAAGAAGCCAGAAAACAGATAGTCAGTAAAATTACGAAGTAGCCAATTTTATAACTCATTTTTGCGAAATACTTGGGATAATTTTGCCTGATACAGACAAAATTATCCCAAGTACAGATTGGAGGAGATTTTATCAAAGTTATCATTGCGGAAAAGCCGAGCCTTGCCCGCAACATTGTGGACGGCATCGGGAATATGCAAAAGCGCAACGGCTATTTTGAAGGAAACGGTTATCTGGTGACATGGGTATTCGGTCACCTTTTTTCGCTTGCCGATATTGAAACCTACCGCCCCAACCCGAAAAAATACTGGTGCTTAGACAATCTCCCCTGTTTCCCGGAGGAATTCCGGTTTGAACTGAAAAAAGGGCCTGACAAGCAGGTAGATAGCGGTGTCCGCCGTCAGTTTGAGCTGATTGAAGCCCTGGTCAACCGTCCCGATGTGGATATGATTATCAACGCAGGCGATGCTGACCGGGAGGGTGAAATCATTGTGCGGATTTGTGTAGATAAGGCACTAAAATCACAAAAAGCCTTTTACCGGCTCTGGCTTCCCGACCAGACGGCAGAAACCATCCGCACTGCACTTTCCGAAATGAAGGACGAAACCGAATACGAGCATTTAGCAAACGAGGGCTTTGCCCGTACCTATATCGACTGGCTCTACGGCGTAAATCTGACACGGTTTGCCACCTTAAAGCATGGCTCCCTCCTGCGTGTGGGGCGTGTGATTGTACCGATTGTAAAGGCAATCTATGACCGGGATATGGCAATCCGCAACTTTGTACCCGAGCCTTATTTTGCCATCATCAGCAAAGCAGAAACCAAAGGCGAAATAGTTGAGCTTACCAGCAAGCACAAATTCTCCAAAAACGAACGTGCCAAGGCAGAAGCACTCTGCAAGCAATATAACGAAGCAGATGCGGTGGTGGTTTCCAAGAAAAAGAAAAAGGACACCCTCTCCCCCGGCAAGCTCTATTCGCTGACCAAGCTACAGAATGTACTGGGTAAAAAATATAAAATGTCGATGGCAGACAGCTTAAAGATTGTGCAGGACCTTTATGAAAAAGGCTTTGTCACCTATCCGAGAACCAACTCCGAATACCTTGCAACCGCTGAGCAGGACAAAATCAAGGGCGTGATTGCGGCGGTTAAAAAGTTAGGCTATCCGGTTGCATTCCGGTTCCATAAAAGTATTTTTGACGACAGTAAAATCGAATCACACTCCGCTCTGACACCCACCCACAAAATCCCGGACAAAAATGCCTTGAGCGAGGCAGAATACAAGGTTTACAGCACCATTATGCGTCGGTTTGCGGCGGTATTCTGTGCAGAAGAGTGTATTGTGGAACGCACCGAAATCAAGATTGATGTCGGTGGCATGGAGGAATTTCTCTTAAAAGGGATGGTCATTGTACAGCCCGGCTGGACAAGGTTTGATGATGCCAACCGCAAGGATAAGATTCTTCCGAATTTAGAAAAGGGCGATACTGTGAACACCGATTTCCAACCGGTCGAAAAGCAGACGACACCACCCAAGCACTACACAATTGAGACGTTGAACAACTACTTAAAAAATCCCTTCCGTGAGGACAAGGCAGAGACAGAAAATGACGAGGAGGAATACCGTGCCATTTTTGAAGGTCTGGAGTTGGGTACCGAAGCAACCCGAACCGGCATCATCGACAACGCCCGAAAGACCGGATATATCCAGTTAAAAAAGGATGTCTACACCATTTTGCCGGCAGGCGAGGAAATGATAGAAGCGCTCCTGCGGATGAAAATCAGCATGGATAAGTACAAAACCGCTGAGCTGGGTAAGGCATTAAAAAGCGTATTCCACGGCAATATGACGGTGCGTGAGAGCGTTGCACTTGCAGAACGTGAAATTTCCGAGGTATTCAACCAGAAAAGCGAACCGCCCGAAACCGACACCGATGACGGCTTTATGGGCGATGTTGCAGGAAAATGTCCGCTCTGCGGAAAAGATGTTCTAAGAACCAAGTTCGGTTATGGCTGCAGCGGCTACCGGGACGGATGTAAGTTTTCGATTCACCGTACCATCTGCGGTCGGGTGATTTCCCTAAAGAATGTGCAAAAGCTTCTCTCCGACGGAGAAAGCTATAAAATTGAGGGATTCATCTCCCCAAGAACCGGAAAGGCATTTTCAGCAAAGCTGAGACTGCAGGACGGAAAGGCGAATTTTTCTTTTGACTAACAATTCGGGCATAAATTTTATTATTTCAGGAGTTGAGAGTTTTCTCTTGACTCCTCTTCTTTTACAGGACAGAAAATTGACATCTTTTCAAAGATATGATATAATTGAGATACAAATTTTATGATACAAATCGGAGGAAGGATATGAGGGTTGCCGGCATTATTGCAGAATACAATCCGTTTCACAACGGGCACCGTTACCAATTGGATATGGTCAGAAAAACGCATGATGCGGTGGTTTGTGTGATGAGCGGAGGCTTTGTCCAACGTGGAGATATTGCCGTTTTTGACAAATGGACAAGAGCAGAAGCCGCACTTTTAAACGGTGCAGACCTGGTTTTGGAATTACCTGCGGTCTATGCCTGCGCAACAGCGGAACGGTTTGCATACGGTGCGGTCAGTCTGTTCGATTCGCTCGGCATCATAGACTCACTCTGTTTTGGTTCTGAGTGCGGTGACACCGAAAAGCTTCGTTCTGCCGCAGAGCTTTTGGCACACGAGCCACCCGGGGTTTCGGAAAAAATCAAAGCCTTTTTAGAAGATGGTCTTTCTTTTCCCGTTGCAAGAGAGCAGGCGTTCTCCGGTCTGATTGACTCCGAGTTACTCCATCAGCCGAACAACCTTCTTGGCTTGGAATACTGCAAGGCACTGCTTTTACAAAACAGTAATATCACACCGCAGACAATTCTTCGTGCCGGATGCGACCATCATGCCGAGACACCTTCGGGGAATTTTGCCTCTGCCGGGGCGATTCGTACTATGCTTCAAAACGGTGAGGAGGCTTTTTCCTATCTTCCGCAAAACACGCACGCACTTTATCAGAATGCGGATTTCCACAGCATTAAAAAGCTTGAAACTGCAATATTTTCCCGTCTAAGGGTAATCGAACCGGAAGAATTACGAGCCATTGCAGATGTGGGAGAAGGGTTAGAGCACCGTCTGATTCGTGCAGCCCAGACCTGCACCACATACGAGGAATTGCTCGATGCCGTTGTATCTAAGCGGTATCCCCGTACCAAAATTCAACGGATTTTGCTTGCCATGCTTTTGGGGATTTCCCAAAACGACCGCACACTTCCGATTTCCTATCTGCGTGTGCTTGGATTTACCGAAACCGGACGAGAGCTGCTTCGTCAAATCAAGCAACAGACCGACCTCCCAATCGTAACCAAAACGGCTGACTTTTCCCAACCGGACAGACTTTTTGCACTCGACCTGCGTGCTTCCGACCTGTTTGGATTGTGTGGCAGTCGGATTGTGCCTGCCGGAACAGATTTTATCAAAAGCCCGGTTTTTGTCAGAAAATGAAAAATGAGTGGGAAATATTTTTAGATTTTCTTTTGGAAAATACTTGAGAAAATTCAAAATTATGCTATAATAAAATTAAGAATAAAATAAAGGAGACATTTGCATGAACTATAAAGAAATGTATCAACTCTGGTTAGAAAAAGCGGACGAGGATACCAAAAAAGAACTGCTTGCCATTTCAGACGAAAAGGAAATTGAGGATCGGTTTTATCAAACATTGGAATTCGGAACCGGCGGCTTAAGAGGGGTTATGGGTGCAGGAACGAACCGGATGAACCTCTATGTCATTCGCTGGGCAACACAGGGAATTGCAGATTATATCAATACAAAGGGTGCAGAAGCAAAACAACGCGGTGTTGTGATTGCGCACGATTCCAGAAACCATTCCCGTGAGTTTGCA
>SVJN01000140.1 GCA_015068965.1 Oscillospiraceae bacterium | reverse complement strand
CACAAAAACAGCTTGCCGGAGAAATTGGTGTAACCAGAAGTCAGGTCGCTAATTGGGAAAACAGTATCCGGGAACCGGATGCAATGGAATGTTTGCGGTTGGCAAATTTCTTTTTGGTTACCAGCGATTATCTGTGCGGCAGAGTAAATGAGAGAAGAGATATTCCGCCATTTTATTTTCGAAGCATTTATGGCGAAATTATCAATGATGCACAGTACCGAAAGGCGCTTGAGGTTTATTTTGAGCTGTTGGAAACAACACAAAATAGAAATAAATAAAAAAGGATGCTCCGATTCGAGCACCCAACAGATTTATTGTATCATACTATCATACTATTTGTAAATAGAAAACAGAAAAAAAGCAAAAAAATCTGTTTTTAGAACAAAACAAAGCCCTGATCTTTTTCGGATTTGTCAATTGAAAAAGCGGGTTTATTATGTTACAATGTAATTAAAGAAAAGGAGGAGAGTCCAATGAAAAAGTAAGTAAACGCTTTGGGGCGAAGTCAGAAAGACGAGTAAAAAAATCGAACCGCTGAGAAAACCAAAATTTAAAATACGTCGGTATGACGGTTGACATAGATAAAAAGAGGGAAAAGAAAAAAGAAGAAGAGAAAAAGAGGTTTAAAAGGTTTCATCAGCAAAGAAGCTTCGTGACAAAGCAAAATTCATCTTTTGCAGTAAAGAGCATAAAGCGAATCCGGCTTATGGAAAAGAAAAGATGTGTGTTAGAAAATCCGAACATCTGCAAAGGATAGACAATAGAAAGAGAGGTAAACAAATGATGTTAGATATTAAGAGTGAGCAGAAGTGACCCTTGGTTGCGGGATGAGGAAAGCAATCAAGGGTCACTTCTGTTTTTTTTGCAATTTTTATTAAAGAACAATTTTGGAGTGGTTTTTTTCAAAAAATCATGCTATACTGAAAATAGAAGAGAGGAGGAGCGGTATGGTTGGGGTGTTAAAATATATTCACGAAAATATCCGCCTGCACTTGAATTTGGAAGAAATTGCAACGCAGTTCGGATATTCCAAATGGCATTTTTGCAAAAAGTTTCGCCAGTTTACCGGCATGACATTTTTGGAATATGTCCGGCATTATCGCATCCAGCTTGCCGCATTGGATATCCTCTCGGGAACAAAAGTAACCGACGTTGCGCTGGATTACGGCTATGACAGCCTCGGCGGTTTTCAGAAAGCATTTTTGGCAGAGTATGGCTGTCTTCCGAAGGAGTATAAAAAGCAAGCCAAGGAAAGTCAGCTTTATTATGAAAGGAGACGAACCACAATGTATCCATTATCAAACCGTTGTATGATTCTAAGAGATGACGCCGTTCATACTAAGAGTCATCTCAGAAACTTCTGTGCGCAGCGAAATGTCTATTTTGCATTGGGCTTGCAGGAAGCAAAAAAGAAAACCTCTGACCCCCATGCCTATATAGGCATGGCAGTTGCCCATGTTCTGAAAAAATTCACGCCCTTTATTGCACCGCATGAACTGGTGGTCGGCTTTAATTTCGGAGATGCACATTATGGAGAATGGTGTTTTCCGAAGAATAATCCGGAGGATATTGCACTATTGAAGGAGAATGGGGTTTCGGATGAGGATATGGAAGCTTATTTTGAAACCGATACCATTCAAAAGGATGACTATGGCGTGCTTTGGGGATGCGATGTTTCCGGCAATCCTCTGGGACTTACCAAAGAAGAGGAAAATGCAAGCTATGAGTGGTCTGCACTTGGACGGTGTATCTGCTCCAACCATTCTGTCATTGGGTATGAACGGGTATTAAAGGTCGGCTTTGAGGGCTTGCTAAAGGAAGTGGATGCCTGGGAGGAAAAGAACGGCAAAGGTGCATTTTATGACGGTATCCGTGTAATCTGCGAAGCGGCTTTGGAAATGGGAGAAAAGTACGCACAAAAAGCGCAGGAGCTGCTGGATTCGGGGGATTCTGCATACGATGCAGAGGACTTGAAAAAAATCATTGCAGTCTGTAAAAATGTTCCCCGCCATCCGGCAAGTAATTTTGCTGAGGCGGTGCAGTCGCTTTTCTTTGCGCATATTGTCAACACCTGGGAGGATGGCATCAATGCAAATTCTCTGGGACATTTAGACCAGATTCTCTATCCGTACTATCAGAAGGATATCGAAGCAGGAATCCTTACCAAGGAGCAGGCATTTGAGATTGTATGCTGTCTGTGGGTGAAGCTTTACCGGGATTATGATGTTCAGCAGTCCTGCCTGGGCGGAACCTCACCGGACGGAAAGAGTCTTGTCAACGACCTTTCCTATATGATGCTGGATGCAACCGAGCAATTGGATTTTGTCCGTTGTCTGTCGGTTCGCTATTCGCAGAACACCGAAAAGGAATTTTTAAAACGTGCTTTGGAGGTTGTCGGTCATGTGCAAAAGGGCATTCCGTTCTTCTTCAATGACGATGTGATGGTTCCGGCACTCATCAATGCTGGCATTGCACCGGAGGATGCGTATGACTATACACAAATCGGTTGTGTAGAAACCTTGATTCCGGGAAAGACCAATCCGCACGCCGTAACCGGTGAAACCAATCTCTTAAAGGCGATTGAATATGTGCTTTGTAACGGTCACAGTATGAAATATCCGGAATTCTGTCCGGGAGTTCAAACGGGTGAGCTGGAGAAATTTGCAACCTATCAGGAATTTTACGATGCAGTCATTTGTCAGGTTGACCGCATTTTAGAGCTGACCTGCTCACAGGTAGAAAAGCATTGTAATGCTTGTGTTGCACCGAAGCCATACAAATCCTTGCTGACTGAAGGCTGTATGGAGTCAGCAAAGGACTTCAATGAACGTGGAGCTTTATATGATTATTATCAGATTATGCTGGGCGGTGTTCCGAATCTTGCTGATTCGTTGATGGTTATCAAAAAATTTGTTTATGATGAGCATCGTTACACCCTTGCAGAAATGAAAACAATTTTAGAGCAGAATTTCCCGGATGAGGCAGTACGCCTTGACTTTATCAACAAGGCATCCAAATTCGGAAATGACATCGACGAGGTAGACCGGATTGCGGTGGAAATTGTTGACCATTCCTGCGACATTTTAGAACAGCTTTCTAAAAAACATCAGATGTCTTTCCATGCACAACCCTTTACCTTCCTGTGGATGATTGACCACGGCAATCACAGTGCCGCATCCCCGGACGGACGTCGTGCAGGCGAACCGATTGCATATAGTGTTTCCCCGATGCAGGGACGGGATTTCAACGGCTTGACGGCGGTGCTCAATTCAATTGCAAAGTTCCCGACCACAAGAACGCCTGGAACAACCTCTGCAATTGTAGAGGTAGACCCCAAACTGTTTACCGACAAAAACATCGGAATTCTGACCGATTTGTTCCTTGCAAGCAGTAAGAAGGGACTTTGTAACGTGCAGTTCAATACCATTGATGCAGATACGCTGATTGATGCAAAGAATAATCCGGAGCGGTATCAGAACCTTGCGGTGCGTGTTTCCGGCTTCAGTCAGAAATTTAATCTGCTTTCACCGGAGCTGCAGGACCATATTATCGGAAGGACGAAGCACGCATGTCTGTAAAAGCAACTGTAACCAACTACTCAAAAGGCTCAATCCATGACGGACCGGGACTTCGTACCGTTGTATATTTAAAGGGCTGTGCACTTCTTTGCCGTTGGTGTCATAACCCGGAAAATCTTGGAAAAAAGCCGGAAATTCTCTACATAAAAAGCAAATGTATCCATTGTGGCAGGTGTATCAACACCTGCCCGGAGCATCATCACATTTTGCAGGATGAAATGGTGTTGGAACGGGACGGATGCAAGCTTTGCGGAAAATGTGCCGAGGCTTGCCCTTCGGGTGCGTTGACTCTTTGCGGTCAGGAAACAACGCCGGAGGAGGCGTTTGCACAGATTTTAAAGGATGCCCACTATTATGAGCAGACCGGAGGCGGTGTCACACTCTCGGGTGGAGAATGCTTGCTCTATCCGGAGTTTTGTGCGGAGCTTTTTGGGTTATGTAAAAAGGAAAACATCCATACTGCAATTGAAACGGCATTATTTGTTCCATGGGAAAATATTGAACGGGTTTTGCCATACTGTGATTTGATTTTTGCAGATTTGAAGATTGCAGATTCTAAAAAGCATCGGGAGTACACCGGTCAGGATAACCGTCTGATTTTAGAAAATCTCAAACAACTCTCCCATAAACATTCCAATATCACCCTGAGGATTCCGCTGATTCCCGGTGTGAATGATTCACCGGACGATATGAAACAGTTTGCAGAGATTATTCTGACACTTGGAGACGGTGTCAAAGAGATTGAGCTTTTGCGCTATAATCATATGGCAGAAGGAAAATATCAGATGACAGGAAGAAGCTATGAGTCTTTTGCTGCCGACACACAATCGCCGGAGCAGGTAGAAACGCTGTGTTCGGTTTTGAGGGAAGCAAGCAATCATAAATATCATGTGTTTTTTGTTTCCTGAGCTTTGGGTTAATCACAAAAATAACGAGTGTAACACGACGCTTGTGCGTTTCGTTGTTACACTCGTTTTTTACTTTATAGGAAACTTCGTTCCTATAAAGTAAAAAGAATTGAATGCCCGTGCGAAAATTTCCGCCAATGGCGGAAACGCACATGGGCGTAACAAAGCGTTATGCTTCTTCTTACCGCTCTGCATCAGTTCAAAGTACACGATAATTTTATGGAGCGGTTGCGGCGAAGCCGCTTTGTTCTCTATGGAGAAGAGTAGCTAAGACTAAGTATTATTAGTGCTGATTATGTTCTTTAAAAGCACGATCCATATTCCGCTTGGAATCACGCTCTGCCATGTCATTTCGCTTGTCGTAGAGCTTTTTACCCTTTGCAAGTGCCAGGGAAATCTTGACAAGAGAGCCTTTTAAATAGATAGAAGTCGGAATCAGCGCAAAGCCCTGCTGTTGAATCTGTCCGATTAATTTCCGGATTTGTGCCTTGTGCAAAAGCAGCTTGCGTACACGTAGGGGATCACGATTAAAGATGTTTCCCTGCTCGTAGGGGCTGATATTCATGCCCTTGATAAAGACCTCGCTATCGCTGATAGAGGCATAGGCATCACTCAGATTCACCTTGCCGAGCCGGATGGATTTTACCTCTGTTCCGAACAACTCAATACCGGCCTCAATGGTTTCGATGATAAAAAAGTCATGCGTAGCTTTTTTGTTCTTTGCAATGATTTTGATTGCATCCTTTGGCATTTTTCCATACCTCTTTTCTTATTACATAAGGGGATGTTAAAAAATGCACCGACCGTTTGACGGCTTTTAGTGTAAATTTACAAGCATTACAAAATGTTTAAACTTGCAATTTATTGTAGGAATCCGCAAAATGCGGATTC
>SVJN01000004.1 GCA_015068965.1 Oscillospiraceae bacterium | reverse complement strand
TTTCGTTAAAGTTCGGGTCACATTTGATGGTAGCAATACTGCCGGCATCGCTGATAAATTCAACGGTCTTGACATTTAATTCCTCTGCGATAACATCCTTGAACTCTGCAAGCTCTGCAAATTGCTCTGCATCAGAGATTGCAACCTTCAACAGGCTCAACGGCTGTCTGTTCTTCACCTTGTTTTTACTTCTGATAGAGCGGGCAAGGGTAATAACATCCTGCACGTTATCAACACTTCTGACTAACTTATCGTTTTTAAAGCTTTCCGGGATATCAGGCCATGCTGCAAGATGTACAGAAAATTCTCCGGTAAACAGCTTATAAATCTTTTCTGCAATAATCGGAGCAACCGGAGCGAACAGCTTGGCGGTATTTACCAATACATAGTAGAGTGTATCATAAGCATTTTTCTTGTCTTCGCTTAGTCCTGCTTCCCAGAATCTTCTTCTGGAACGACGGATATACCAGTTTGTGATGCCGTCAATTAAGGATAACATCTTGTCAACATAGTGGTTGATATAGTATTGATCCATATTCTCGGAAATTGCTTTTTCTGTCTGATAAAGCTTTGCCAGAACCCACTTATCCAGTTGATTGTCACTATCCGGAACGACATTGACATCCGGCTTGTAATCGTCGATATTTGCGTAGGAAATAAAGAAGTTACAAGCATTCCAGAACGGAAGAATCAACTGTTGATAGGAATCCATAATTCCGTCATCATCAAATGCAAGGTCGCCAATCAGCATTGCATTGGTCTGATAGAGATACAGACGTAATGCATCGGTGCCGTACTTTTTCATCAGCTCCATCGGGTCGGTGTAGTTCTTGGAGGACTTGGAAAGCTTTTTACCGTCCTTTGCAAGAATGGTTCCGTGAACCACACAGTTCTGGAAGGCAGGTCTGTCAAACAGTGCTACTGCCAGCACGTGCAGATAATAGAACCAGCAACGAATCTGACCGGTATATTCTACAATAAAGTCAGAGGGGAAGTGGCTTTCAAACCAATCCTTGTTTTCAAACGGGTAATGCTTTTGTGCAAACGGAACACTTCCGCTTTCAAACCAGCAATCCAATACTTCGGGAATTCTTCTCATGGTTCCGCCACAGACCGGACAGGTATAAGTAACCTCATCCATGAACTGACGATGCAGGTCGGTGAGTCTGATGCCGGATTTCTGGAAGATTTCTTCGCTGCTTCCCAAAACCTCTTCGTGATTACAGCCCTCGTGGTCACACTTCCAGATAGGAATCGGGGTACTCCAATAACGGTTTCTGGAGATATTCCAGTCTCTTGCACCCTCTAACCAGTTTCCGAAACGACCGTATTTCACAGTTTCCGGAACCCAGTTGATTTGTTCATTCAATTCAATCAGGCGGTCTTTGATTTTGCCGATATCAAAATAATATGCATCCATTGCCTTGTAGATGAGCGGACGCTTACATCTCCAGCAGTGCGGATAGTTATGCTCGATGGTACCGTCTGCAACAGCTTTTCCGTTTTCGTAAAGGAAGCGAATTACAGTCGGATTCATTTCGATAACGGTTTTTTCTTCCTGAACCGGATAGAAATCAGTAATTTCTTCGGTAAAACGTCCCTTTGCATCAACCGGATTCACCAACGGAATCTTGTGGTTTTTACAAGTCCAGTAGTCGTCCTCACCGAATGCCGGAGCAGTATGAACAATACCCACACCTTCTTCGGAGCCGACATAATCAGCAGTAACGACTGTAAAGACGGTGTCGCTTTCATTTTTCTTGTCTGCGAAATAGGGGAAGAGCGGTTCGTAAGAAATACCAACCAGGTCAGAACCCTTGCATTCCTTTACAATCGCCGGTTCCTTGCCGAAGATGTTTTCAAAGTTCTTCAGCGTTTCTTTTCCTGCAACAAAGATTTCATCGCCTACTTCAACATAAGCATAATCCAATGCTTCACCGACTGCCAAACACATATTGGACGGCAATGTCCAGGGAGTAGTTGTCCAAGCTAAGAGGTAAACCGGTTTTCCGTTTACAACATCTGCAGTCTTGAACTTTACAACAATCCAACGATCCTGTCTGGGACGGGTAGAGTCGGATTCACGGGTATCAGAAATGGAGAGCGAGGTCTCACAATGCGTACAATAGGGAGTTACACGATAATCCTTATAGATGAGTCCCTTGTCATAGCAGGTCTTAAATGCCCACATAACACTTTCCATAAAGCTCGGGTTCATGGTTTTATAAGCATTATCATAATCTACCCAACGTGCCATCTGTTCAATGTATTCACGCCAGGATTCGTTATTGCTGGAAACAATTTCAAAACACTTTTCATTGAATTTGTCAATGCCGATAGAGTTTTCAATTTCATTTTTATCGGTAATGCCCATCAATGTTTCTGCCTGGTTTTCGATCGGCAGACCGTGACAGTCCCAACCCCATACACGAGGAACACTATGTCCCTTCATGGTCCAGTAACGGGCAATCATATCCTTAATAAAGGAAACCAGAACGGTACCGTGATGCGGCTTTCCGGTCGGGAACGGAGGTCCGTCATAGAATACAACTTCACTGGAAGCATTTTGTTCAACTGATTTTTCAAAAACATGGTTCTCATTCCAGAAGCCGGTCACTTCAGAATGAATCTGCGAAAAATCAGGCTTTGTAGATAATTCTTCGTATTTCATAATTACGCTCCTATTAGGAAAATTTTTTCGGAATTATTATATCATAAAAAGCTTGTTATGTCAATGAAAAAAGAGAATTTAATAAACCTTTACAGCCCGCTACAACATCCCGGAAGGTATCTTCAAAATTTCCGGTGTACCAAGGGTCTGCAATATCACCGCCGTTGGCAAAATCTAAAAGCTTACAAACTTTATCTTCAGTATCTGCTCCGATGATACGGAGAATATTTCTGATATTATAGCTGTCCATTCCGATGATGTAGTCAAAATTATGATAATCTTCCTTTGTCATTTGGCGGGCAAATTTTCCGGTTGTTGAAATTCCAACCTCTGAAAGCTTTTTTCTGGTTCCGGGATGTGGAGGATTTCCAAGCTCCTCACGACTGGTTGCCGCAGATTCAATTAAAAAACGGTCAGAAAGATTTGCTTTTTTTACCATATCCCGAAAAACAAATTCAGCCATGGGACTTCTGCAGATATTTCCATGACACACAAATAAAATCCGAATCATTTTTATCACCTTCCTGTGCTATTATATAATATTATAACCGGGATTTCAATTCTTTTTGTTGCTTTTCCGGTTTATTTGTGTTAAAATCGGCGTAGGGGGAGATGACTATGACCGAATTACAAAAGGAATTGTTTCAGTTGCAGGATGAAGGCTACCGGGATTTTCATGCATCCCTCATGCCGACAGTACCAAAGAAAACGATTATCGGAATCCGGGTTCCGGTGTTGAGAAGCTTTGCAAAACAATTTTTCAAAACAGAACAAAAGAATCAGTTTCTAAAAGAACTGCCACATACATATTATGAAGAAAATAATCTTCATGCCTTTATGATTGAACAAATCAAAGACTTTGAAGAAGCATTATCAGAAACAGAAAATTTTCTACCGTATATTGATAATTGGGCAACCTGCGATATGTTTTTTCCAAAGGTGTTTTTAAAGAATTCCGAACGGCTTTTGCCAAAAATCAGATGCTGGATTACATCAGAGCATCCGTATACGGTTCGTTATGCAATCGGGTTGCTGATGCGAATGTTTTTGGAGGAGGAATTTTTGCCGGAATATCCGGAAATGGTGTTGAGGGTAGAATCAGAGGAATACTACGTAAAAATGATGATTGCATGGTATTTTGCAACGGCTCTTGCAAAGCAGTACCAGGATATTATCAGTTATTTTACAAAGCCACGTCTTGATGTCTGGACACATAACAAAGCCATTCAGAAAGCAATTGAAAGCAACCGGATTCCGGAGGAAACAAAGAAGTATTTAAAAACACTCAAAAGAAAAACGTAATTATCTCATGTTTTATTGAGGTAATTACGTTTTTTGCTTTATAGGAAACTTCGTTCCTATAAAGCAAAAAGAATTGAATGCCCGTGCGAAATTTTCCGCTAATAGCGGAAACGCACATGGGCGTACAAAACGTTATGCTTCTTCTTACCGCTCTGTATCAGTTCAAAGTACATGATAATTTTATGGAGCGGTTGCGGCGAAGCCGTTTTGTTCCAGTTACATTATGAGTTGCAGGGTAGCTTCTTTTCCCAACGTCTGCTGAAAAAGGAAATGATACAGAACACGGCTTCTGCAAACCAGGAAAATGCCCAACCGATAAAGACACCCTGCATTCCGAAGAAGTACACGAACAGATAAGTGGCAAGAATCCGGGTGCCGGTTCCGATTACCGTTGATGCAACCAACAGATTTTTTGCCGCAATCCCACGACAGAAGGCGTGAAACAGATTGTTCATTACATTAAAGAGAATCAAAGGCAGGTAAAAACGGGCAAAAATGATTGCATAGGTTAAATCCGGTCCTTGATATCCATTCGGATAGAACATAGCACAAATTCTGTCTGCAAACAAAATACAAGCAATCAAAAAGGGCAGAACAAATAACAGTCCTTGCAAAAAGCCAACATAGACGCCTTTTTTCAGCAGACGGTATTTCCCACAACCAACACAATGTGTTGTGTAGCTACCGACGGTTTTGGTAGAATTCTGATAAATTGCGGCGTTAAAATTATAAACCTGCATTACGACACTGTAAGCTGAGGATGCAGCGCTTCCAAGACCGTTTATAAGCGGTGAAATCAAAAATCCTGCAAGGTACATAATAACCTGTTGGAGTGTGGTCGGAACGGAATAAGAATAGGATTCGTTTAAGGAAGAAAAGCTTATTCTGACTCCGGTATCTGCTACTTTCATCTTTGCAAAGCATTGTCGAAGCTTTAAATAGTAGCAGATGGTAACCACGAGTGCAGAAAAAACAGTAGAAGTTGCAAGTCCAACAATTCCGGTTTTTAAAACTGCAACACAAAGCAGGTTGCCGCTGATATTTAAAACGGTAGAAAGAATCGACATATATAATGTATAGGTACTGATACCAAGTGCATTCAGCAGGTAGGTACCATTTATATTCAATAAGATGATAAAAAATCCAAGCATATAAACGGTGAAATAGACAGAGGCTTCTTCCTGGATTGCAGGATCAACCTGCAAGAAGCGGAACAGAAACGGTTGACAAAAAACACATAACAGGCTGAATAATATCATAATTAAGGAGTAAGCCAGAAAGTTTGTGTAAAATACATCTTTGAGCTTTTGGTATTCCTTTGCTGCGAATAACCGACCAAGGTAAAGCGCGAAACCGGTTCCATATCCACAGAAAATTGAGGACAGAAAAGAGATAAATGCAGAGGTAGAACCAATTGCCGCAAGTCCGGTGTTGCCTAAAAATTTTCCTGCAATGACGGTGTCGATGATGTGGTAGGACTGCGAAAGAATCCCGGCAAGTACCATCGGAAAAGCAAACAGAATAAAGTTTTTGTAGATATTACCTTGTGTCAGATTTTTCATGATGGAGAACCTTTCTGTTGACAATTTTTTCATATCGGGTATAATTATAGTATATTTATCAACTTTTTTCAATTGGGTTAAAAATATTTATAAATTCTCAACAATTCTCAAAAATAGGAGGAGACAAATGTATCAGAAAGAACGGATAGACATGATTTTGTCAATTTTAAAGGAAAACGGTTATGTGACGGTAAAGTATCTGACAAAGGTGCTGGGATATAGCACGGCAACGGTAAACCGGGATTTGAATATCATGGAAAATCAAAAAATGATAAGAAGAACCTACGGTGGAGTGGAGCTGGTTGAAAATCAGGGAGTACCGCTTGCCTTTCGCTATCATAAGATGCGAGCGGCAAAAAAACAGATTGGAAAAAAAGCCGCAGAATATATTTGCGACGGAGATACTGTTTTTATTGATGGTTCTACAACAGCAGAATGCGTGGGCAGATTTATAACCGACCGCAAAAATCTTACTGTCATTACAAATAATATGGCATTAGTTTCCTATTTGTGCCGGTTCGATATTACCGTAATATGCCTTGGAGGAAAGGTGGTAGAGATTCCGAGTATGCTCGACGGACTTGAAACTGCGCAGAATGCGGCGATGTATCATGCCGACAAAATGTTTTTTTCGGTGGGAGCGGTGACAAAGGATGGAAAGGTAGGCGGCGGAAAGACTTACAGTCAGATGCATTGGAATATGGCTCGGAATGCAGACAAGGTTTTTTTACTGATTGACCATGAAAAAATTGATCAACCGTACGAATATATCAAATTCCGGTTTGATGAAATCGACTGTGTTATCAGCGATTATGTGTTTGATGAAGAGGTGAAGAAAGAGTTTTCGGATACTGAGTTTGTTGAAATTTAACATTTTTTTTGAGGTTTATCGTTAAAAATTTCAATTATATTACAAATCAAAGACGGTTGTAATAATTTTTTAACAGAAGTATCATTTTACATTTTCAGGAATCTGTGTTACAATAAAATCAGGATATGGGGAAGAACAAAATGTGCAAATCGCAATCCGAAAATAAATTTCAGGAGGTAAGAAAGATGTTAAAGAAATTTTCGGCAATTTTTTTAGCGGGGTGTATACTGACAACGGTTCTTCCTGTGGTCAATGCGCAGGATTTGAAAGAACAATTGGGAAAGAAGCAGATTACGGGTGTAACCTTTTCCGACCAATCTCAGATTTATGATGGAACAGAGCATGAATTGTTGCTTGCGGGCGAAATCCCTCAGGGGGCAACGGTTACATATTCCGATAACAAGAAAACGGATGTTGGGACGGTAAATGCAAAAGCAGTCATTGAATTAGAGGGCTATGATCCGTTGACTCTTTATGCAAACTTAATTATTGAACCAAAACCGTTGACATTAATCGGTGCAACTGCCACAAAAACCTATGATGCAACTGCAGATGTAATCCTGAGCGGTGGTACATTAGAAGGAATTGTCGGTACAGATGAGGTATTATTGTCTGAGCAGGTAACCGGAACACTTGCAAGTGTGCATGTAGGCTCAGATATTCCGGTCAGCGTAAATGCAATTACCTTATCGGGTGCAGATAAGGATAATTATACTGTGACACCGCCAACCGATATTGAAGGCATTGTTACACCGGCAAAGATTACAGTTACAGCAGATTCGCAGACGAAAGGAAACGGCGATGCTGATCCGGCTCTTACATATCAGATTACAGAAGGTCAATTGTTCGGAACGGATATTCTTTCCGGAAGCTTAACCAGAAATGCAGGGGAAACCGGCGGAACCTATGCAATCAGCCGTGGGTCATTGACTGCACCGGTGGATTATGAAATGACATTTGTAGATGGCATATTTACCATTGTGGATAAAGCGGTACAAAATATTTCGCTTGCTCCGATTCCGGCAAAGACTTACGGTGATGAACCGTTTGCTTTGAGTATTGCGGCCGACAGTGCATCCGGGCTGAATCAGTTTACCTTTACTTCTTCGGATGAATCGGTTGCGACGGTATCACCGGAAGGAATTGTAACAATCGTCGGTGCCGGAGAGACCGGTATTACTGTGACACAGCCGGGAAATGCCTACTATGCACCGGCAAGCCGTACAGAGACACTGACCGTTTATAAAAAGGCGTTGAATTTTAGTGTTGAGAATGCAACGGTAGAATATGGAGCGGCATTGAATCTGCAAATTAAGGGAGAGGGCTTTGTTGCAGGCGATGATGAAACTGTTTTAACCAAAGCGGTAGAAATCGGTGGTTTTCAGAATCCGCCGTCTGCAGGAACACATCAGATTATCCTGAGTGGTGCCCAGGCAGATAACTATGACATTGCATACACCGATGCACAGTTGATTGTGAATAAAAAGACCTTGACTGTTACCAACCTGCAGGTGTTTGACAAGCTTGCAGACGGTACCGTAAACGGCGAAATCAGCCAGTCCTCGTTTGCAGTTTCCGGATTGCTTGCCGGGGATGAAATCAGCATTGATACCGCCTCTGCAACGGTTGCATTTGCAAGCAGTGAGGTTGGCGAGAATATCCCGGTTGAGGTCAGCAATCTGAAGCTTTCCGGGAAAGATGCCGGAAACTATCAGCTTGCATCAGACCGTTTTACAACAGCTGCTGATATTCTTGCGCAAATGAATGCAAGCATAGTCGCATCTAAGCTTGGTGCTCCGGTTGTAGCAAAGAACACAACCTCGTTTGCACTTCCGAATGTTCCGACAGGTTATCGTGTTGCGGTTTCCTCTTCGGATAATGAGGCAGTCATTTCTAAAAATGCGGTTGTAACTCCGGTAGGTGAGCCGACTTCTGTTTCGGTAGTGTTTGCGGTATCGAGTCTTTCGGATAGCTCGGATATCGGATATTCTGCACCGGTTGCAATTGTGGTGCCTGCATCGGATAAAGTGAATGTTTCAGTTTCATCCACAGAAGGTTCGGTCAGAGGCGGTGGTGAATATATCTGGAACAGTCAGGTCACTCTGACAGCAAATGATACCAATAAATATGCGTTTGAAGGTTGGTACGAGGGGGATAATCGGGTATCCACCCAAAGAAACTATTCCTTCCGGGCAACTGAGGATGTTTCCTATACTGCAAAATATAAACAGCTTTCATTGGGCGGTTCACTGTCCGGTCCGGTGTATTTCCAGATTGCGTTTATCGGCAATGGTGGCAGTAAAACCGAGCCTGCAATGGTTCCGAGAAATGGTTATGTTCCGGTTCCTGCAAACCCGACCAAGGCGGGATATACCTTTGAAGGCTGGTATAAGGATGCCTATGGACATACAAAATTTGATTTCAATACCAAAGTAACTGCTCCGTTTTCGCTTTATGCAAAGTGGACGAAGTTCCCGAATGTAAAAATGATTCTGGAAATCGGAAACCGGTTTGCAACCGTGAACGGTAACAGCGTCAGCAGTGACGTTGCACCGTTGATTCGGGATAACCGAACCTTTACACCGGCACGATTTGTGGCTGAGTGGTTGGGGGCAGAGGTGTTCTGGGATGAAGAGGAAAGATTGGTAACCATTACCCAGCAGGATACAGAAATTCTATTAACAATCGGTTCCAGAACGGCCTATGTAAACGGAACACCGTATCAGATGGATACTGCGGCATTTATTGACGGAGACAGAACCTACACACCGTCGAGGTTTATTGCTGAGCACTTAGGTGCAGATGTTTCGTGGAATCAAAAAACACAAGAAGTGACAATTGTAAGAGAATAGTTCATTTGTCATTTTTCATACATTTTCTCCTAAAGCAGACCGAGGTCTGCGGCAAAAGCCCTGATGCAGAACGCATCAGGGCTTTTGTGAGGGTTGGAATGTTTTTCGAAAGACAAGTGGCGTGATTCCGGTTTCTTCCCGGAACAGTCTGATAAAATAGCTGAAATCAGAAAAGCCGACTGCGAACGCAATGTCGGTAACAGAAAAATCTGTTTCGCAAAGAAGATGCTTCGCATGGCGGATTTTCAGACGGTTACAGTATTGATTAATACTACATCCGGCATTTTTTTTGAAAATATGGCTGATATGCGACCTACTGTAACCAAAAACCGAACAAAGCTCATCCAAAGAGGTTGTTGCAAAATGCTCCTCCAGATAACAAATTATCCGATGAAATAGGTTGTTTTTTGAATCAGATAAATGTAAGGATTTGGAAAATTCGCAAATCATAATGGCTAAAGGAGGAATAACAGTATCTAATAAGGCTATAGGGATAGGAGAATCAGAAAGGGTACGAAAAAGTGGATGTACATTCCGATTTTTGCCCCGGTAACCACTGACGCTGATAAATCCGAGCAGTTCTTTTTCAGAACGAATGGTATAAACATATTCCTTTACCCCTGCATGGCAGGTTCCGACAAATGAGGTGGATTGTTTGCACCGGTGTAATACCGCTGCCTGATTCCGAAGACAGCGACGGTGCTGTTTTCTGTCATTTTTAATAAAATAGCAATAAGGGTGGGTGTGCATATTAAGACCAAGCTCAGAAAATGCATCTGCCAAAGGCAAAAACAAGGAGGAGGAAGGATTGAAATGTATGGAGATTGCCAGCTTGTGCGTTTCTTTGAGATAAATGATGTAGTTTGAAATGATATTCAACAATAAAATCACACTCCGATTGCAATATTTTTATGTTTTTGTGCAATAAATTACAAGAAAATGCTGAAAAAATATAATAATATTATATCAAAATGAGAAAACAAAGTCAAGGAGTGTAAATATGCTTGCAAGAAAAATAATTCAGACAGATTTTTGTGTCATTGGTGGAGGTATGGCAGGAATTTGTGCGGCAATTGCGGCGGCACGAGAAGGTGCAAAGGTAGTGCTGATGCACGAGCGTCCGGTGTTGGGAGGAAATGCTTCCTCTGAAATCCGGATGTGGGTATGTGGTGCGCACGGAGAAAATAATCGGGAAACCGGAATTTTAGAAGAAATTGCCTTGGAAAACTGCTACCGTAACCCGACAAAAAACTATTATATCTGGGATACTGTGCTTTATGATTTTGTCAAACGGGAAGAAAATATTACCCTTCTTTTGAACTGTACCTGTATGGATGCAGAAACGGAAGAGGGTGGCTTTGCAGATGGAAGAACAATCAGAATCAAGAAAGTCAGTGGTTATCAGATGACAACTCAGACCTTTTTTGATGTGCTTGCAACCAATTATGCAGATTGTTCAGGGGATTCTGTTTTAGCACCTTTGACCGGAGCGGAGTTCAGAATCGGAAGAGAAAGTGCAGAAGAATTCGGGGAAGAAACCCATGTAAAGGAGCATGACAATCTTACCATGGGAAACTCCTGTCTGATACAAGGCAGGCAAACACACCGTCCGGTGTCTTTTACGCCTCCTTTGTGGAGTACAAAGCTGGGAGATAAGGATTTTTTATATCGTTGTCCTGATTTGTATAATCCGTATGAGAATTTCTGGTATCTGGAATTAGGAGGAAACAGAGATACGATTGCAGATGCTGAGGAAATCACATCAGAGCTTGTGCCGCTTGCGTTGGGAACCTGGGACTATATCAAGAATTCCGGTAAGTTTGATGCGGAGAACTGGGAACTGGATTTTTTGGGATTCCTTGCAGGGAAACGGGAATCCAGAAGAATGGTCGGAGAATATATCATAAAGCAGCAGGATATTTCCGGGAACCGGATTTTTGAGGATACGATAGCATTTGGTGGATGGACCTTGGACGACCATTTTCCGGACGGCTTCTATCATAATGGTGTACCGAATACGCATATTCTGACTCCGTCTCCGTATTGCATTCCGTATCGTGCCCTCTATTCCAAAAATGTGGAAAATTTGTTTTTTGCAGGCAGAAATATTTCGATGACACATATGGCAATGAGCAGTATTCGAGTCATGGCAACCTGTGCATTATTGGGGCAGGCGGTCGGAACAGCGGCGGCAATTGCAGTAAAACATAATATCACTCCGCATGGCGTTTATCTGAACCAACTGGAAAACCTGCAACAAACACTCATGCGTGCAGATTGTTTCCTGCCTCATTTTCAACGTAATATTGGTACAGAATGCAAAACAGCTACCATAAAAAACGGCAATGAACATATCAGGGATACGCAGGACAGAGCTCATACAATTTACCAATCGAAAGAATGTGGAATCTGTGTACAAAACGGTGTGCCGGTATCGTATGTTTTTGAACAACCGGTATTCATCAGCCGGATACATCTTACCTTTGACAGTGATTTAAACCGGAGTACTCTGCCGGATAATCCGTGTGAACGGATGCATATGACACGAAGCAATACCTATCTGGATAGTCCGGATCAATATGTACCCAAAACACTTTGTAAAGCATACCGGTTGTGCGGATACTGTGATGGGGAAGAAACGGTTTTGCTGGAGGTGTCCGATAACAGAAAACGTGCTTATGATATTCCGGTTGAAAAAAAGCTTACCGGAATATCCTTAACAATTCTGGAAAATTGGGGAGAGACGGAAAAGACGAACCTCTTTTCCTATGATTTTCAATAAAAAAATCATAGCAATGAAAAGTTTTTCCGGAACTGTTTGGGAGAAGTATTTTTAATCCGACGAAATTGCTGGATAAAATAACTGGAGGTGGAAAATCCGACCTGCATTGCGATTTCGGTAATCGTTAAATCGGTGGATGCAAGAAGCTTTTCTGCCTCGTTAATCCGGATAAAATTTAGGTATTCATTAAAGCTTTTTTGCATATTCTTTTTGAAAAATCGGGAGAAATAGCTATAGCTCATGTTACAAAGCTGTGCCATTTCCTCAGCAGTAATCGCATCCGCATAGTGTTTTTCCACATAGTCAAATACAGATTGCAAACGCATTGTGGAGGCAGACGGATTTTCAAAGGAAAGCTTAACACCGTTTTGATTCCAATGCCGGAGAATCCATAGAAATAACTGATTGATACCGGTCTGGATTGCCATTTCCCAGCCATATTGACGTTGCATATACTCCTGCAGTATCCCGGTCAGAATCTGGTCTATATTGCTGTTGATTAGTTCGTCAGCCGTAAAAACCTTCTGATGCTCTGCACTTTCCAATAAAAATGGCATCACATATTTAAACTCTGCCGCACCCAAGGTGGTGGAGTATAAAAGCTCCGGTTCAAACAATAATACAAGATATTTTCCTTTGGTCGGATGAATCATATGTACCTCTCTGGAGCTGATTAACACCAAATCGTTTTCGCAAAAGGTAAAGGAACGGTCGTTAATCCAGATTTCATGCGTTCCCTCTAAATTATATATTAATTCAATATAGTCGTGGTAATGGGCGAAAACGTGTGCTTCTTCAATAAACTCCTGAATGGTGCAGACCACCTTTTGCGGAAGTCCGTTTTCAATATATTTTTTTTCTTCATATCCTTTCATTTGTAAATTCTCCTCATTTCCATGCTTGAAATTTAAAAATGACAAAAAATTGATATTTTTTGATAAGTTTATTATATCATATAATTTTGAAATATGCTATACTTTTCTTGAAAAAATAAATCCGAAAGGAATGATAAAAATGTCAGAAGATATCTTAAACAAGTTTAAAGAAAAACAAGACAACTCCGCAGCAATTGATGTGAGCAAAAAAGTTCGTGTTGCAATCATCGGTACAGGCTGGATTGCAGATGCACATATTCAGCAGTATTTAGAAATGCCGGATGTTGAAATTGTCGGCGGTGCAGACCTGGTTGAAGGTAAGGCAGAAGAATTTTTCAAAAAGTGGGGCGTTGAGGGTGCAAAGTGCTACAGAAACCACACAGAGCTTTTGGAAAATGAAAAGGATTTAGACGCTGTCAGCATCTGTACATATAACAAAACCCATGCTGAATGTGCGATTGCAGCTTTGAATGCTGGTGTCAACGTATTGCTTGAAAAGCCGATGTGTGTTACCACTGAGGAAGCAGTTGAAATTATGCGTGCAGAAAAGAAGAGCGGTAAAGTTTTATCCATCGGATTCCAGCCGAGACTTGACCCGAATATGGTAAAGGTTTGTGATATCGTAAAGAGCGGTATCTTAGGTGACATTTACTACATCCAGACCGGTGGTGGTCGTCGTCGTGGTATTCCGACACCGTTTGGCACCTCCTTTATTTCAAAGGATACCGGTGTTATCGGTGCAATGGGTGATATCGGATGTTATTCTTTGGATATGGTTTTAAATGCAATCGGCTATCCGAAGCCGTTGACTGTAACTGGTTATACCTCCAATTTCTTTGGAAAGAATCCGGATTACTTCAAGGTAGAGGGCAAGCCAGCTGAATATGCAGATGCATTTGATGTAGAAGATTTCGCAGCAGGCTTTATCCGCTTAGAGGGCGGCATTATCTTAGACTTCAGAATTGCATGGGCAATGCACTTAGATACACCGGGAGATACCATCATCATGGGTACAAAGGGTTCTTTGAGAATTCCGTCTACCGAATGCTGGAATGGTTCTGTTGGCGGTCCGATGACCGTTTACAGCGAAGTTGCAGGTTCGCCGGTTGAAACCAAGTTCCCGATGGAAGTTGATAACAGTAAGGGCTGCTTCTATAATAAGGTTCGTTCTTTCTTAGATGCAGTTAAGAATGGAACTCCGGCTCCGGTGCCTTCTTCCCAGATTCTTTACAACCAAGCAATCATCGACGGTATTGTAAAATCTGCAAAGCTGGGTAAGGAAATCGAAATCGAAATTCCGGAAATCTAAGGAGGGAAAACGATGTCAAAGTTTAAAATTGGTATCCAGCTCTATACTCTGAGAGAGGAAATGGAGAAGGATGTAGAAGCAACATTAAAAGCAGTTGCAGAAATGGGCTATGATTGCGTAGAATTTGCAGGCTATTTCGGGAAAACTGCAGAGGAAATGAAAGCATTGTTAGACCGTTATGGTTTAGAAGCAATCTCTGTCCATCAAGGCTATGATCCGTTTATCGGTGCAGATGCACAGGCGCAGGTTGATTATTTAAAGACCTTGGGTGTAAAGTTTTGTGCAATTCCCTGGATGGGTGTGGAAAAGCACGCAGGAAATGATGTTTATCCGCAGACGGTTGAAGAGATTACAAAGGTTGGTAAGCTTTTAAAGGATAACGGCATTCAGCTTTTGTATCATAACCATGACTTTGAATTTGAAACCTTTGAAGGAAAATATCTCTTAGATTGGCTCTATGAATCTGTACCCGCAGAATATCTGCAGACAGAGCTTGACTGTTGTTGGGTAAAATATGCAGGAGAAGAGCCGGTAAAATATATCAAAAAGTATGCTGACCGTGCAGATGTTCTGCATCTGAAGGATTTTGTATGCAAATCCTTAAAGGGTGGTCCGGTTTATGATTTGATTGATGAAGACGGCAAGGAATTGGGCACAGAGACCACAACGGAAGATAACGGATTTGAATTCCGTCCGGTTGGTCAGGGCTTGCAGGATTTCCCGTCAATCATCAAAGCTGCTGAGGAAGCAGGCATCAGCTACTTAATCGTAGAGCAGGATTCCTGGCCGACCTGTCCGGCTTTGGAAGCTGCAAAGCAAAGCAGAGAATATTTAAAAACATTAGGTTTATAATTTTTTCGATTCGGCGGAGTCCTTGCGGCTCTGCCGGATTTTGATGTGAGAAAGGTGGCAGAAATTATGAAATTAAGCGTAATGAACCCGGTTTTAAACAGTATGGGTTTTGAAGAAGCATTGGCATATTTAGAAAGCCTTGGAGTTGACACCATCGAAATTGGTGCAGGAGGTTTTCCGGGGGATAATCACTTAAAGCCGGAAGAGCTTTTAAAGGATGCAAAAAATGTAGAAGCTTACAAGGCATTGCTTGCAAAGCATCATTTGGAAATTTCAGCAATCAGTTGTCACGGAAATCCGTTGCATCCGCAAAAGGAAATTGCAGAAAAATTTGATCAGGAATTTAAAAATGCAATTTTAGCCGCAGAAGCACTTGGCGTGGATACTGTAATAGGCTTTGCAGGATGTCCGGGTGATTGTGAAAATTCTCTGTATCCGAACTGGGTTACCTGTCCCTGGCCGGATGATTTTGGAAAGATTTTAGATTGGCAATGGAACGAAAAGGTAATTCCTTATTGGAAAAATATGGCAGAATTTGCAAAAGCACACAGCATTTCCAAGATTGCATTTGAAATGCATCCGGGCTTTGTTGTTTATAATCCGGAAACCTTGCTCCGTTTGCGTGCGGCAGTTGGTGATATCATTGGTGCAAACTTTGACCCGAGCCATCTGTTCTGGCAGGGCATTGATCCGGTTGCGGCAATCAAGGCTCTGGAAGGTGCAATTTACCACTTCCATGCAAAGGATACCAGAATTGACGAGCGTAACTGTGCGGTCAATGGTGTTTTAGATAATAAGGGCTATGGCGATATTATGAACCGTTCCTGGGTATTCCGTACTGTTGGCTACGGTCATGATGCAAAGGTCTGGAACGATATCATCAGCACCTTGAAAACAATCGGCTATGACGGTGCAATCAGCATCGAGCATGAGGACGGTTTAATGTCCCCGAAGGAAGGTCTTGAAAAGGCAATTTCTTTCTTGAAAAATGTTTTGATTTACGAAAATGCAGGAGAAATGTGGTGGGCATAATGAAAATTTATCAGGTGGCAATTATCGGTTTCGGCGGTATGGCGTCGCACCATTTCAACCAGTCAAAGGAATTGGAGCGAATCAATATCAAGGGTGTTTATGATATCAATCCGGAACGGATGGAGTATGCAAAAAGTGTAGGTCTTTATACTTATGCGTCCCGTCAGGAAATTTTAGATGACCCGGAAATTGATTTGGTTTTGATTGCAGTTCCGAATGACTTGCATAAGGACTATGCAATTGAGGCATTGCGTGCAGGCAAGAATGTTCTGTGCGAAAAGCCGGTTACCATGTCCTCGGACGAGCTGGTAGAAATCATGCAGGTGGCAAAAGAAACCGGCAAGGTGTTTGCAATCGACCAGAACCGTCGTGTGAACAAGGATTTTATTGCAATGAAACGTGCAGTAGAAGCAGGACTTTTAGGGGATGTATATGTGATTGAGTCCCGTGTAGAAGGCTCCCGTGGTGTTCCGAAGGGGTGGAGAACCAACAAGGAACAGGGCGGCGGTATGATGCTTGACTGGGGTGTTCATCTGATTGACCAGCTGATGTATATGTATGATGCCAAGGTGACAAGTGTTTATTGTAAAATGTACAGTCTCTATTATCCGGAGGTGGATGATAACTTCCACATGACAATGGAGCTTGCAAACGGTATCACTGCACATATAGAGGTTTCCACCAATAACTTTATCCAGCATCCGAGATGGTATGTGCTTGGAAAAGAAGGTACACTGCAGATTGACGGATGGGACAGTAAAGGTCAGATCATCCGTTGTAAGAGCAGGGAAGATACCTGGGGTGCAGAGATTAAAAAGAATAAGGTTGGACCTTCCAAAACTATGGCACCCAGAAGCGAGGATTCGGTAGAGATTATCCCGATTACAGCGCCTGAGGATGTTGTGGATAACTTAAATCCGGTTTACTGGCAGTTGATTGATGCACTCGACGGTACTGCACCGCTCCAGATTACACCGGAGCAGGCGCTTCGTGTGATGAAGGTCATGGAGGCGGCATTTGAATCGGCAAAAACCAATACCGTGATTCATACGGACATTTAAAATTAAGAGATGTAAAATGAAGTGTGATACTTTGTTTTACATCTTTTTTCCTCTGTGAGATAATGATGCAATTTTGTTTTTATAGAACAATCATTTCACGGATAAAGTTTTAATGGTATTATATAGATTTGTCATTCTTTGTGTGGGATTATCATATTCAAAATCCGGTTAATGACCTTTTAATTTTTGCATTACTTTATAAAAACAACCAATTCTCATATTTACAATATTTTGTTTTTCGTGTATAATGATGATAGAGGTGATATTCTCCTATTGCTCAATATGTTGTAAAATAAGGAGGAAAACAATGAAAAAGAAAATAATTCTGTTTTTGATTCTAATATTGCAAGTTGTCAGTATCAAACATCAGTTTAATAAGTTTGAGAGTAGATATCCGCCAGATTTTGTGAACAAAGCACAATTTGCTTCCACTTTCTTTGAACATAAAAAACTTTTTGATGACTTTGCAAAAAGTGTATCAAAAATAAATAATGACATTTATTTTTATTATAATTTTATCCGCGGAGAAGAACAGTTTTCTGATTTTATAGAAGTCCCCGAAGCAATCGAGACAGCAAAAAAATTAATATCAGAGGCAGGCATAACAACAATCCACAAAACAGGAGACATTCTCTTGATTTATCAGTACCCAGATTCAAACCATGATATCCACATTGGTGCCAAATATAATTATACAACCAAAGTATGGGATTACTTCTATCACCATAATTATCACACTTGTCGTCTTTGCCCTACATCGAAATACAGATTATATGATTTGTTGTATAATCGGGGAGGCAATTTAGAGTGTGAGTGATGCCGGGGATGAGTAGCCATTTGGGGACGTTAGACTGTCGAATAATTAAATTTTTATCTATTAATATTGATTCACGGTTTAGTCAATTGGATAAGCAGTAAGGGAGGAGAATTAGAAAACAATGGATAAGACTATATATAATTATGAAGAAATAAAATTTTTTAGACTTAAATTCAGATGGCTACTTTTCTTGCATACACTATTTAATCAAATTAGTATCATCTCATTAATTCTATTCCTGCCATCTTTCGTTCCAAATCATTGTGATACAATTGGCTTTTACGATTCAAAACTAAATTATCATTATTTGTTTGGAGTAAGAAATGTCATAATTACATTATTGGTTATGATTGGTTTTTTTATTATATTTTATGTAGTACCATTTGTTTTATGTCAAATTCTAAAAGATCGATATATACAGTATTTAGTAGCAAAGCATAATAAAAATATTAATTTTCCACAACCAAAAAAGAGCCTAAATATCTTTATTGTTTCAACAATATTAATTCTATTGATTTCGGGGATATTTATCAGTGAAATTACTGTAACAAATTCCGGCTTTACGAAAAAAGATAACTTTTTTAGTGAATTACAGTTTTTTTCTTTTGATTATTTGGATACGCACAAGCCTCACGATTCAGGCACATCAATGGCTTTTTATACAGAGAATAATGGCTTAGAATTTGATTTTGGCATTGGACAATATTCTCCGGCATATATAAAATTGATGAGCGTTTTGGATGAAAAAACGGATAATAAATATTCATTGGCAACCAAGTGGTGACGTTAGACTGCTTTTTCAATGGTTCACTGGCAGTTGATAGATGCATTAGATGACACAGCACCGCTCCAGATTACGCCGGAGCAGGCGCTTCGTGTGATGAAGGTCATGGAAGCAGCATTTGAATCGGCAAAAACCAATACCGTGATTCATACGGACATTTAAAATTAAGAGATGTAAAATGAAGTGTGATACTTTGTTTTACATCTTTTTTTGTTGACATGATATTCTTAATATGGTATACTTTGTTTGAATAATAAGTATTTCTAAGGTCACAATGTTTCCAATAGAGGTATGTTACTCATATTCTGTTTAGGATTGAACGAAGAATAGAAGGAGGATAAAACTATGGTGGAAATGCGTGTTGATGTATGCGTGGAATGCGGCATTTCCTGCATAGACGGTATCGGAACAATCGGAGGAGGTATGCATTCGATCAAGGAGTATTCGGAGTTTGATTCCTTGATTTTTTCGGCACAATATATGGCAGTTGCGGCATTATATCTTTAATTGATTTTATGAAAGGCGTTGCAAGGTAAAACTTATGAAAAAAACAAATAACATCAAGAATTTTTTGCTTATGAATTTAGGGTGCGTTTTTCTTTCCTTTGGAGTATACTTTTTCAAGATTCCCAATGGTTTTGCTACCGGAGGCGTAACCGGAATCGGCACTATTTTAGGAAAAATCACCCCCATAACACCAGCGATGTGGATTTGGCTTTTAAATATTGTGCTTTTGGTGTTGGGATTTTTGTTTTTGGGTAAGAAAAACGGGATAAAAACTGTTTACTGCAGCATGTTATATTCTGCGATTACATATTTTCTGGAAGTTTTCTTTCCGATGGCTGCACCGTTTACCAATCAACCTTTTATGGAATTGGCCTATGCAATGATTCTTACATCCATTGGCTCAGCAATTATTTTTAATTGCGATGCATCTTCCGGTGGGACAGACATCGCAGCTTTGATTCTGAAAAAGTTTACAAGTATTGATGTGGGAAAAGCATTATTAGTCGTTGATTTTATTGTTGCTACCAGTGCGTTTTTTGTTTTTGATATACAAATTGGTTTGTTTTCTCTGATGGGCTTGTTTGCAAAGGCTTTTATTGTTGACAGCGTTATTGAAAGCTTTCATACCTGTAAATACTTTATTGTGATTACGACTAAGAGAGAGGAAATATCCGATTTTATTATACAAACACTTCATCATGGAGTTACGGTGAATTCTGTTGTGGGTGAATTTACAAAAGAAGAAAAAACGATGATTCATACCGTGTGTAAAAGGATGGAAGCGATAAAGCTTCGGAATCATGTCAAAGAAATAGACCCGAATGCATTCATCATTATAACGACAAGCAGTGAAATTATTGGCAGAGGTTTCAGATCGGTTTAAATATTATAGTCCGAAAGACAGCAAATTGTCGGTTTTTCGGATTTTTTTTTTATATTTTTATCAAAAAAAAGAAGAATTGCAAGGATTGCTTGCAATGGACGGTGTTTTTGTGGTATAATATATAAAATATAACAAGATGGTGCTGCTTGTTAAAATTTAAGAGAAAGGTTTTTGATTAATGAATATGAAAAAAAATGAACCCTACAATCAAATCAGACATTTTGCAGACCTTCGGGATATGCTTTGTACAAATGCAAAGGAATTTGCCGCTGAGCCTGCGTTTCAATATGAGTCGGCAGGAAAGAGAACGGAAATTACTTACAGCAAATTTTGGGACGATGTGTGTGCGTTTGGCGCATATCTTTGCAGTCTTGGTCTGGAAAAAGCAAAGGTAGGTCTGGTTGGAAATAACTGTTACGAATGGATTGTAACTTACTTTGCAACAGTAATTTCGGCAGAAATGATTTTCCCCTTGGATAAAGAATTAGGAGATCCGGAGCTTTTAACCCTGATTAAAGCAGGACAATGTAATGTCTTGGTTTATTCAAAAGGCAAAAAGAATATTCTTCCGCAGGCAGAGGAGCTTGGTGTGGAGCATTTTCTGTGCATGGATGAGTTTGAAGATATTTTAGAAGCCGGAAAAGCTTTAATCGAAAGTGGAGATAAGAGATTTTTTGAATGTAACGCATCTCTGGATGATGTTTGTGCCGTTATCTATACCTCTGGAACAACCGGAAATCCGAAGGGCGTTATGCTTTCTCAGCGGAACCTGATGTCGGATGCGATTCACAGCCTGGAAAACCTTTCAATTCCGAAGGGTACGGTCTTACTTTTGCCGCTTAATCATACATTTGGCTTTATGGCAGGCGTTTTGTGTCAGCTCTGGGTTGGATTCCCGGTTTATATCAATGATAGCTTGAAGACTGTTTTAAAGAGCATTCAGGCTGCAAAGCCCGGACATCTTTCTGTTGTGCCGCTTTACATTAAAAGCTTTTATAAAAATATCTGGAGTAATGTGGAAAAGCAGGGTAAGACAAAGCAGTTAAAGGCTTTGATTAAGGCAAGTAATGCCATGAGAAAAGCCGGTATTGATATGAGAAAAACCTTCTTTAAACCGGTCTTGAAAGCATTTGGCGGAAATCTTGAAATGCTGATTACCGGTGGCGCACCGATTGATGATTTCTATATGAAAGCATTTGACGATTTCGGTATTAAAATTATTAACGGCTACGGCATCACAGAATGCTCACCGATTGTATCGACCAACCGTGCTTGCTGGATTAAGAGTGGTAGTGTTGGTTTGCCGATTCCGGGAATGCACGCAAGAATCGACGAACCAAACGAAAATGGCGAGGGTGAGGTTTGCATTAAGGGTGATATCGTAATGAAGGGATATTACGAAAATCAGGAGGCAACCGATGCGGTTCTGATTGACGGATGGTTCCACACTGGCGATATCGGTAAAATTGACGAGGACGGCTTCCTCTACATCACCGGACGGAAAAAGAATATGATTCTGACCGGAAACGGTAAAAATGTTTATCCGGAAGAATTGGAAAATCTCTTGGAGCAGGTTGAGAATGTAACAGAGGTTGTTGTCTATTCTGAGGATGATGTCATTACGGCAGAAATTTATACCGAAGCAGGTGCAGATGCACACGAGCAGATTAAAAAGGATGTTATGGAGCTGAATAAGGACATTGCAGGCTATAAGCAAATCCGTAAAATTAAGTTCCGTAAGGAAGAGTTTGTAAAAACAAGTACCAAGAAAATCAAGCGTGGCTAATTAATCAGGGGTGTGTAAAAAACGAGTTTTTTTACACCCCTCTTTTAAATATGACCTGATTGTAAACACAAAGAAAACACTTCGTGATTTTCATTGACATCCTTTGGGTGTGGGCGTATAATATGGATAGAATATAGAAGTGAGGAATGACTATGAACAACTGGAAATGGAAACTTATGCAATTTATGCAGGGAAGATATGGAAATGACGAATTGGGAAAAGCAATCTATTGGGGAATCCTGATTTTGCTTGTACTCTCTTTATTTGGATTTCGTTACGGCAGTCGGATTGCGTTGGTTTTACTGATATTCTATTATTTTCGCTTTTTCTCCAAAAACCACGAAGCACGTCGGCGAGAAAATCAGATTTATCTGCAAAAATCCTATGCTCTGCGTATTAAGCTGACGAATTGGAAACAGTCTGCAGAGTATCGAAAAACACATAAGGTGTTTAAATGTTCAAAATGCAAGAAAAAGCTGAGTGTACCCAGAGGAAAGGGGAAAATCGAGGTTTCCTGCCCATGCGGAAACCGCATCATAAAAAAGACCTGATAGGGGTGAGGGGATGGAACGGACAATTCTGCATTGTGACTGCAACGGTTTTTTTGCATCGGTCGAATGTGTCAAGCGACCGGAATTGTTGAAGGTTCCTATGGCGGTTGCAGGAGATCCGCAGGCACGTCATGGAATCATTCTTGCAAAAAATGAACCGGCAAAAAAGTATGGGATACAGACTGCAGAAACAATCCAGTCTGCATTGAAAAAGTGTCCGGATTTGGTTTTGGTTCCGCCCAGTCACGGGCTTTATATGGAATATTCTGAACGAATCAATCGGATTTATGAGGAGTACACCGATTTGGTGGAACGGTTTGGAATTGACGAAAGCTGGTTGGATGTTACACATAGCCGTCGATTGTTCGGAGACGGAAAAACCATTGCGGATATTTTAAGAAAACGTGTCCGGGAGGAAATCGGAATCACGATTTCTGTTGGGGTTTCCTTTAATAAGGTACTGGCAAAATTGGGAAGCGATTTAAAAAAGCCGGATGCAACAACACTTTTATTAAAGGATAATTTTAAAGAACGCATCAGCACACTACCAGTTGAAATGCTTTTATACGTCGGCAATAGCACACTTTCCAGGCTTTGGAAAATGCAAATCCGGACCATTGGAGATTTGGCGAATGCGGATGTACATTGGTTGGAACAACAGTTAGGAAAACAAGGTGTCATGCTTTGGCGTTATGCAAATGGTCTGGATGAGGAGCCGGTCAAAAAGGAAAGGGATGAATTAAAATCTATCGGAAACGGTATGACCTTTGTGCGTGATTTGGTAGGAGAAGAAGAAATCCGTGCCGGAATTTACGCATTGTCCGATAGTGTTGCCGCAAGACTTCGGAAGCATCAGTTAAAATGCACCGGCGTCCAGCTGACAATCCGGGATGCTGATTTTAAAACCATTACCAGACAAAAGCAGTGTGAACACGCAACCTTTGTCATGCGTGAAATTGCAGAAGAGGCAATGTATCTTGCAAGAACCTGCTGGGAGTTTCAAAAACCGGTCAGGATGCTGACGGTAACGGGAATCGGGCTTGTGCCGGAAACTGCGGCACAGCAAATTGATTTGTTTTCTGATGTACAAAAACGTGATGAGCGGGAAAAGCTTGGGAGTGCGATTGATTCTATCCGTAAAAAATATGGATGGAATTCGGTTACTTCAGCACAACAAATAAAAAATGATTTGGGATTGGAGACCAAGAAGAAAGGAACATAGTCTAAAAAAGACTATATTCCTTTTTTAAAGTAGGATATTGTTATTTCGGATATCATCGGGAGAAGCACCCCAGAACTTTTTCACCGAATAGTAAAAACCGGAGTAGGAATGAAAACCGACCATTGCCGGAATATCTACAATTTTAATATCCGGATTCATCAATAAATCCTTTGCTACCCACATCCTTTGCCTGAGGAGCAAATCCCGGAAGGATAACGTGGTATTCTTGATCAGAATCCGGTTTAACTGCCGTTCGCACAGATGCATATACTTCGCAAGAGTATGGATGGAAATATCTTCCATATAGTGTAGCTCCAAAAAATTCTCAATTTCATAGAGTCGATCATCCACATTATCATTTTCTGATGCATTTGCTTGATTGTTTTTTCCTTTTCTTTGCAGCTTGTCGGAGAGTTCTAAGAGGATTAAGGAAAACAGTGCGTGCAATTTCAAGGTTGCTTCGTTGGAGCTCTGTAGAAGGTATTCCTGAATTTCTTCAAATGATTGTTGTAAAAGATTACTTTTTATAATTCTGTATTCCGGATGAGAGAAAAGTAAGGTCCATTTTTTGAAAATGTGCGGAGATTTTTTGTTGTAGCGGAGTGTCAGCATAAAAGCACAACGCTGTAAATCGGCAGAGGCAGATGCTGTTTTGTGGTAGACTTGTTTTGGAATGATGCAGATATCGCCTGCTTGCAGTAAATGGCAACCATCATCAAATTCTATTTCCATGCTACCTCGATAAACCATATGACATTCCATATGATGGTGATAATGATAATATCCGACTGATTGTGAACCGCTTGAAAGACCTATCATGATATCTGCAGTTGCATCTCCGATATCAAAGAGTAAATGAAAATTATTTTCCATTTCAACACCTCTATATTCAAAAACCGGACATTTTTAATGTGAAAATGTCCTTTTGTTTAATTGATTTTTATTGATTTATCTTATATAATATAACATAGGAATTTACAAAAGTCAAGATTGAAATGGAGTGTATTATGTCAAATCAAGTTAAGTATTATATTGCCCGGGCAATGATGGCGGTTGTTTTGATGTTTACGGCAGGCGGGATTGTACAAAGTTTTTTTGCCGAGCGGGGAATGAGTGTTTCACAAATCAGTGCCTATACTGCAACGGTGAGTGCGGCGCAGGTTGTGATTATGATTTTAAATATCTTTGTGGCTGATCGGGTGAAAGATGTAAAGCGTACCTATGCAATTCTGGTGCTTTGCCAGGCTTTTTTCTGTGTTCTAATGCTTCCTTTTAGCATTCTGACCGGCTTTGATGTAAAAATGTTGTTTGGTGCGGCTTTGGTTGGATGCTGTATCCAGAATACTTTTGTTGGCTTTTCCAACGTACTTTCATACCGGCTTCCGTATCTGATTGTTGATATGAAAGAGTATGCATCCTTAGAAAATATCAATGGCATTGTGAGCGGTGTTGTATCGATTGCGGCAGGTGCGTTGATTTCTACTATGACATTGATGTTTGATTTCGGGCGGATTATGGCTGTTGGATTTTTTGTGAGTATTTTATTTTGTGTTGCATCGTTCGGACTCTACAACAGTATGCACATCAAGAATATTCCGATTGAGGAAAAGAAGAATCCATTTACGTTAGCAAAGCTTATGCGAAAGGATTTTGTATACTTTTATCTTCCGAATTTCTTGCGTGGGCTATGCATGGGATTGATGAATGTGATTGCAGTAATCTGCATGAAGAATATTACAACCAATGAATCGGTTCTGAGTTTTTTGGTGACAATTTTGTCGGTTTCATCTATTGTTGGATGTTCCGTTTATCAGGCTTTACGAAAAAAAATATCTACAGTTCAGCTTTATGCGGCGTGCAGTGTCCTGATGTTTATTCTGCTTCCATTGATGCTTTTGGGAAGAAGTTCGGTTGTTTTTTGTATTATCTACTTCTTTGTCGGAATGGCTTATAATATTATTAATATTGCCGGTGCAGTTTACATCACTGAATTTATTGGCTATGAGGATATCGGAATGTACACCTCTGTCCGGCTGATTGTTATGACTGCGGCACAGGCGATTTCGGGAGCATTCATCGGAATGCTGATTGATTCGGTTTCATCTGTTCTGATTGTAGGTATTTGCGGTGCGTGTCAGCTTATTTCCGGGATTTTTTATTATCTGTGGGATTTGCGGTATCAAACGAATCTTATGATTCGTTAAAGGAAAAGAAGATGTTTAAAGATACACCTTAAACATCTTCTTTTTATTATATAGGAAATTACAACATTTATGTTGTAATTTCCGGAATAACAAAATTGCTTCCTTAATCTCACGCCCGCAGGCGGGGCTTCTATCAGAAGCTTTTTTATTTTACACATTTTGTTTATTTTCAAACTGCTCTTTAATCATCATGTCCTTAACCTTCATCAGACGTGTAATATTTCCGCGTTCATTTTCATCCAGCTTCATGGTGATGTAACGGATGGTATCCTGATAGTTCGGAATCATGACATATTCCAAGGCATTTACCCGGCGTCGGGTTCGCTCGATTTCTCCGGCGAGAAGCTGTACAGATTTTTCTTTTTCTGCTAACAGCAATAAATCCGGAAGAATTTCTGAGAGCTGACCGATTGCTAAATCCAGGTCGCCACCGGTAAACGCATAACCGTAGGAGAAAATATCCTCCGGATTATCCGACTTGGTTTCGGTCTGGAAGGTGGGGAGGTCAACGCTCATGATATTCTTACTGCCAAGCGTCAGACGAACACCTTGTTTTGGCATTAAGAGTGCTGAGTTTACAACCTCTTTTCCTAATACTGCCGATGCTAACGACATGGCATGGTTTGCGTTGGAAAGCTTTTGCTCCACTCGTTCACGAAGCTCTTTATTTTCCCGCACAATTTCCAAAAACTGACGCATCAGTTCATCTCTTTTATCCTTGAGCAGCTTGTGACCGCGCATCGCAGTTGCAAGGCTTTTTTTCAGCCTGGACAACTCCATGCGGGTTGGATTTACATTTAACTGTGCCAAATCTGCTCACCTCATTTACCGTAGTATTGGTCGAGATATTCGTCCTTGATACGTTTTAATTCACCTCTGGGGAGTATTGATAAGAGCTTCCAACCGATTGAGAGGGTTTCCTCGATGGTACGGTTGGTGTAATAGCCTTGTGAAACATACTGCCGTTCAAATTCGTCTGCAAATTTTGCATAAAGCTGGTCAACTTCAGACAATGCCGCTTCTCCTAAGATTACCATCAATTCCTTTGCTTCCTTGCCTCGTGCATATGCGGCAAAAAGCTGGTTCATGGTATTTGCATGGTCTTCTCTGGTTTTACCCTTTCCGATACCTTTGTCCTTCAGACGGGAAAGGGAGGGGAGAACATCAATCGGCGGTGCAATGTTTTTGCGGTAAAGCTCACGGCTTAAGATAATCTGTCCCTCGGTGATATATCCGGTCAGGTCAGGAATCGGATGTGTCTTATCATCCTCCGGCATGGTCAGAATCGGAATCAGGGTGATACTACCATCCTTTCCTTTCAACCGTCCTGCACGTTCATATAAGGATGCAAGGTCGGTATACATATATCCGGGATAACCACGACGACCGGGAACTTCCTTTCGGGCTGCAGAAACCTCACGCAAAGCATCTGCGTAGTTGGTAATGTCTGTCATAATAACAAGCACGTGCATTCCTAAGTCAAAAGCTAAATACTCTGCGGCAGTCAGAGCCATTCTCGGGGTTGCAATACGCTCAATTGCCGGGTCATTTGCAAGGTTGATAAAGAGCACGGTACGTTCCATTGCACCGGTCTTTTTGAAATCTTCGATGAAGAAGTTTGCTTCTTCAAATGTAATACCGATTGCGGCAAAAACAACCGCAAACTTTTCGTCCTGGCCCAAAACCTTTGCCTGACGTGCAATCTGTGCCGCAAGGTTTGCATGCGGCAGACCGGAACCGGAGAAAATCGGTAATTTCTGTCCACGAACCAACGTATTCAGACCGTCAATCGCACTGACACCGGTCTGGATAAATTCTTCCGGATAGTTACGGGCAGCCGGGTTCATCGGCACACCATTGACATCCATGCGCTTTGCCGGAATGATATCTGCTTTTCCGTCTTTCGGATTTCCCAAACCGTCAAAAACTCTGCCGAGCATATCCTCAGAAACACCCAGTTCAATTCCGTGACCTAAAAAGCGAACCTTACTGTCTGCAAGATTGATGCCGGCACTGCTTTCAAAAAGCTGTACTAAAACGTCGGTACCGTTAATTTCCAGAACACGGCAACGGCGGATTTCGCCGTTTGAAAGTTCAATTTCGCCTAATTCATAGTAGGTTGCATCGGTAACATCACGAACCAGCATCAGCGGTCCGGCAACCTCTTGTATGGTACGATATTCCTTTGGCATTTAATTTCCCTCCTTATTCCTTGATTTCGCTGATTTCTTTGTGCAGATCCGATAATACAGATTCGTATTCTGCCTGTACCTGGGCTTCCGGAACGTATTTGATTCTTCCGATTCGCTCACGTGCCGGGAGTTGAATCAGCTTGTTGACGCTGATGCCCTGTCGGATTGCTTCTGCAGATGCATCGTAATAATCCAGTACCAGACGCATCATTGTGCATTGCTTCGGCAAGGAGGCGTAGGTGTCGACCTCATGGAAAGCATCCTGATGCAGATAGTCCTCACGAATAGAACGTGCGACCTCAATTTTCAAACGGTCCTGTGCGTTCAAGGCATCCATGCCGACCATCTTTACAATTTCATCCAGCTCCGCTTCATCCTGCAAAAGCAGCATAATGCGGTTTCTGAGTGTCATCCAATCTTCGGAAATTTCTGTTTCATACCAGTTTTGCATCATATCCAGATATAAGGAATAGCTCTTTAACCAGTTGATAGCCGGGAAGTGACGACGGTATGCAAGGGAGGAGTCCAGTCCCCAGAACACCTTGACGATACGAAGGGTTGCCTGCGAAACCGGCTCGGAAATATCACCGCCCTGCGGAGATACTGCACCGATAATACTCAAAGCACCTTCTCTGCCACCGTGAGAAATTACCCGGCCTGCGCGCTCATAAAAGCCCGCCAGACGGCTTCCCAAATAGGCAGGATAGCCTTCTTCACCCGGCATTTCCTCCAAACGTCCCGACATTTCACGCAGAGCTTCTGCCCAGCGTGATGTAGAGTCTGCTAACAGTACGACACTATACCCCATATCACGGAAATATTCCGCAATGGTGATACCGGTATAGATAGATGCCTCACGTGCCGCAACCGGCATATCGGAGGTGTTTGCAATCAAAACGGTTCGTTCCATCAATGTCTTTCCGGTTCTCGGGTCTTTGATTTCCGGGAACTCGTTTAAAACGTCGGTCATTTCGTTTCCACGTTCGCCGCAACCGATGTAAACCACGATGTCGGCATCTGCCCATTTTGCAAGCTGATGCTGAACAACGGTCTTTCCGCTACCGAACGGACCGGGGACCGTTCCGACACCACCCTTTGCAATCGGGAAGAGTGTATCAATCACTCGTTGACCAGTGATTAAGGGAACGTCCGGAGAAAGCTTTTCCTGATACGGTCTGCCAACACGAACCGGCCACTTCTGTGCCAGGGTTAAATCTGTTTTTTCGCCGTTTTCCTGTGTCAGAACACCAATTTTATCAACAACGGTATAATCACCCTCTGTAATTTCTGTAATTGTACCACTCATTTTAGGGGGTAACATGATTTTGTGTAATACAACTTCTGTTTCCTGAACGGTTCCTAAAATATCACCGCCGGAAACCTTGTCACCTGCTTTTACGCAAGGTGTAAAGTGCCAGACCTTTTCACGGTCAAGTGCAGGAACGTCAATACCTCGTTGCAGATTTGTGCCTGCTTTTTTCATAATTGCATCCAACGGACGTTGAATACCGTCATAGATACTGCTGATTAAGCCGGGGCCTAATTCTACGCTCAAAGGACTTCCGGTGGTTTTTACAACACCGCCGGGGCCTAAGCCTGCAGTTTCCTCATATACCTGAATTGATGCGTCCGAGCCACGCATTTCGATGATTTCACCAATGAGGCCGTGCTCACTGACTCGAACCACGTCATACATATTTGCATCCTGCATTCCCTCTGCAACAACCAGCGGACCGGATACTTTTTTGATGATTCCAGTGTTATTGCTCATTGCCATAACTCCTTACATTATTAGTTTTCTTCGTTAAATATAATATCAGACCCGACGGCCTGTTCCACATACCGCTTTACTCTGGAAATTCCAAATCCGTCACTGCCCGAGGCAGAAGGAATGGGAATGATAGCAGGTGTCATTTTAGCGGCATAGGTTTCCTCTGCTTCCGGAAGCATTTTTAAATAGCTTTCGGTAATATAGATGATTCCGTAATCGCCGGATGCAAGCTTTTCCAAAAGTTCTCCGGCAGTCTCGGCATTTTCTGCAGGGAAGATGTCGAGTCCGAGTGCGGAAAAACCGCAGATACTGTCATAGTCACCGATGACTCCGATTTTAGACATATAAATCACGCAGCCTTTCCTTAATAATTTTTACATCCATTTCATGAAATTTTCCGGATAAAATGATACGAACCGATTGAATCTCCCGTTGCTTTGCAACTAAGAACGCCAGAATCGGCTCAAAACCAAAACAGCTTTGTTTTGCAATTTTCAGATAATCCATCAGAAAATGTGCACACCACTGATTGAATTTTCCGAGCGATTCCGTTGCAGCATCGGCACCCTGCGGATACCCGGCATCTGCAATTTTGCTGATTACGGACTCACGTCCCTCTAAAGCAGACAACAGCAATGTGTCTGTATCCAAAAGTGTGCAGGGAATCAATGCACCTTCTAAAAATTCTTTGGTACGGTGGCTGGCACGTAGTGCAATTTCAAGGTTTGCACAAAGAATATTGCGTTCCACCCAACCGATCAAGAAATCGTTTTTTTCTTGTTTTGCCCGCTGCTTCATGGCAAGGTATGCAAAACGGTCTACTGCGATTTCCATGAGCTGTCCGTCAAAATACTCGGTCAGAATCTGATAGGATGCCTCCGCAGGCTCCTGCAAAAAATCCGGTAAATCCCCAAACTGCTTTTCGCGGATTGCATCAGCAAGCAACTGCGGATCGCAGACGGAAGGGGAGAGTACAAGCTCCTGCCAGCTTTGATTTGCGGCATTTGCTTTTAGTATGGTTTTTAAATTGTGAAAATCGTTCTGATAGAGCAGTACATCAATCGGTGCTTCTGCCGGATAAACCTCACGTGCAGTTTCCCATGCACGTTCCAGTTCGTTCTTTAACAGAACATCGAGTGGCTTTTCTTCTGCATCCCGATAGCCTTTTTCTGAAAGTAGGTGCAGGGCAGAAGCATAGCTGTCTGCTAAAAGCAATGCATCCAAATCTTGCTGTGTCAGCATTTTGTTTTCTAAGGTTCTGATATATGCGACTGCATATGCGAATTCTGTATCTTTCACATCATCACCTCATTTATGCGTCCAGGCAGCTTGCCGCCAAATCCCGAAGCTCCTGCAAACGGTCTGCAAAGATGCCGTCTAATGTACAGTTTTCCTCAATTTTTCCGTAGCGGATGATAAATCCGTTTGGGGCAGAGATGCTTTCCTCTGCATAAGAAACACTTCCGGATTTTAAGAGGGCATTACATTGTGTGATAAAATCAGCACCCAAGCGTTTTTTCTCACTGTCCGAGACAAGAATCTGTCCGTCCTGATTCTGTGCATAGTGTTGGAATAAACGAAGCATCCAGGCAACATATTCTGCATCCGGCAGTTGTGACAGTTTGTTTTTCGCCTCAAGAATAATTTCATCCAGCATCTGTGTACGAATTTTTAAAAGCATCTGCTTTTTCTCACGAAGCTGTTCACTCTCTGCCATATGGCGGCGGGCGGTAAGCTCTTTGGATAGGTTGGCGTGTGCTTCGTCTGCAACAGCTTGCATTGCTTCCTGCGCATCGGAGAACAGGCGGTCAGATTTTTTCTTGGCTTCTGCCTTGATTTCATCCGCTTTTTTGGTTGCCTGCTCTGTGATTTGGTTGATAATGGCTTCTAAACCTCCCATATCTTATCGTCCTTTCTGTAAATTTTTATCAATTTTGAATCAGATGTTGATAACAACCAGGAAGGATACGATAAAGCCAAGCAGAGCGTATAGCTCGATTAGGGAAGCAGAAACAATCGCTTTTGAACTTTCTTCCGGTCTTTTTGCAGTCAGGTTTACACCGACAGCACAAACTCTTCCTTGAGAAACTGCGGAGAAATAGCCACCAAATGCAATCGGCAGACAAGCTGCAAAATATTGCAGACCGGTTGCTAAATCGGTTACCGGTTCGCCGCCTAAGATACCAACATTCAACAATACCATAACGCCGACAATCAAGCCGTAAAGACCTTGTGTACCCGGCAGAAGCTGTAATACCAACAGCTTACCAAACTTACTCGGGTCATCTGCAATGACCGCACCGGCAGCCTCAGATGCAACGCCGACACCTCTTGAAGAACCCATTCCTGCAAAAACAACTGCAAATGCAACTCCTAATAACGCAAATACCATTCCAAAATTCATTTTTAATTCCTTCTTTCTTTTTATTTTTTAATCATTTGATAATACTTTGTATTCATAGAGAACGGCTCAAACTTTCTGCCACCGCCCTCATAGAATTTCTGATAGAATTCTACATACTGCAAACGGTTGGTGTGCACATAAGCACCTAACATATTGATTGCAAAGTTTAATGCGTGTCCGAAAATGGAAATCGCAATATAGCTGATGAGTCCGACAACGCTTGCACCGCCTAAGGAACCAAGCACGTTGATAACCGATGCAATAACGCCGGTTGCCAGACCAAGTGCCATCAGTCGGGAGTAGGAGAGGATATCGCCTACATAGCTTGTGATATCGTAAAGACTCAGAACGCCACCGAAAAACTTTGCAAAGATATTTTTGCTGTTTCTGCCTTGCGTCAAAACTAATCCGACTGCACCGAGAATCATAGCATAGATTCCGATGTTGAATATCAGATCAACACCGATTCCCATACCGGTTGCCATAATTGCGGCACCCACTAATACCAGCATCCAGAAGCCGACATCAAAGATAGCGCCTTTTTTGTCTCCTTGTTTCCAGAGCATATAAAATTTAATGCCTAAACCAAACAGAATGTGTACCAGACCGAATGCAACGCTGATGATTAACAATTCCAAAGGCTTTGCAACCGGGTCAATCAGAATCGGTTTAAAAGCAAGCTGACCGCTGCCAAAGGTTTTGGAGACTGTGGCAATCATATCTCCGAAAAAGCTTCCGTAGAGAATGCCCCAGATTGTGGTGGAAACACCGCAGAAGAAGAACATCTGGAAGGGGCGTTGCTTTTTCTTTTCCAATAGCTTGGAAAATCCTAAAATTCCGCAACCAATCATCATCAGAAGCCCATATCCTGCATCGGAGAACATCATCCCGAAAAAGAAATAATAGAAAAATGCCATAATCGGGTTCGGGTCGATGTCGTTTGCAGAAGGCATACTGTAGTCAGATGTGATTCCTTCCACCGGTTGTACCAGTGCGTTGTTGGAGAAGGATACCGGAACATCCTCATCAGGAGCCGGAGCCTCAATCTCCACGGCAATGTGAAAATGCTCCTCTAATTCCTTTTTGAACGCACTTGCTGATGAACGGGGAAGATATCCCTGCATCATAAAGGTGTTTTCTGTAATTCCGATTTTTGCAAGTACCTCGTACTTTTCCTTTCGCAGAATCAGATGGTCATAAAACAGTTCAATTTCTTCCTGGTTTTTGGAAAGTGCTTTGATTGCTTCTTCGCATTCTTGAATTTCTTTGAGTAGAGATGCAATCTCGTCCTCTAAAAGTGCTGTTTTTTTCTTGGGTGTGTGGTGTGAAAGAGAAAAGCTTGGTTCCTGCAGGTTAATTTTTCGTAAAAAAGCTTTGAATTCTGCTTCCTGCTCTTTTGGATAAACCAGCCACAAGCAGGTTTGTTGCTTTGTGCTTTGCAGGATTTCAAAGTAGCAGGCAGTAAGCTCAGCATTCTGCAGTGCAGTCGCAAACCGTTGGGAAGTCCATTCGCCTTCTAATACACCCGTCTGAATCTTTGTACTTTTCGTTTGGGAAAGCTGCATCGGAACATCTAAGCCCAGATAGGGAAGTAGTGCCGCTTGTTTGATTCTGAGCTTGCTGATCCGATCCCGCTTTTCGTTCATTTCTTTTTCCAGCCGGAGGAGTTCGTAAACGATTTTCATCATTTCGCTTGCCTCGGAGGAATCCATAGAATAATGTTCGCAGGATAATTCCGTTCGCTTGGTAAACATTCCTGATTTTTTAGGAGCATAGCGGTTGAGGATTTCTAATGCTTGTCCTGCTGAGGCAAGATAGGAATCAAAACCGGAAATTTTCTTTGCTGTTTCGACTCTGTCCAATGCCAGGGCGTTTGCATCGGTGGTATCAATCTGTACCAGCTCCATCTGGTGTAGTGTCTCTAAAAGACGCTTTCGCTCGGAATGCAGACCATATAGCGTGAATTTATCCATTTCTAAAATCGCCAATTGATCACCTCATTTCGATTGCAATTCAAAGAGTTATGCCAATAACGTATCCATAACACGTTTGATTGCCTGTTCTTTTTTTGTGTTGAGTTGATTTTGTAGAGCCTTTGCCTCAAGCTGAACGGTTTCGGCAAAAGCTTCGCCTGCTTTTTTTAACTCTTGTTCCAGGGCAGATTTTTGTGCAGAGGCTTCTTCCCGTAGCTTTAAGGTCTGACTGCTTTGTGCGTTCTGAATCTGCTCTGCGGTTTCTTGTAACAAGATGTCTGCCTGGTGCTGTGCTTGTTCTACAATTTTTTTTGCATCTTCTTCCGCTTTTTTGATGAGTTCAATCGCTTCTGATGCCATCGAATCACTCCTTTCTTTTAGAATCAGATTTATTCTTCCAGCATTTTAATTGCTTCAATTGCAATTGCACATTCTACACGCTTTCGTTCAAATTCGCAAGCAAGTGTGTAGGGTTTGTTGATGTCTCCGTTAAACTGTACAGCATTTGCACAACAACCGCCACTGCAATAGAATTTTGCAAAACAGTCTTTGCAGGTCGGTTTTGTGTAGACGTTGGATTTTTCAAACAGTTCCCGGATATCTTCCCGGACAATGCCTTGTTCAACATCACCCATTTTATAGTCCTCATTTCCTACAAACTGGTGGCAGGGGTAGAGGTCACCGTCGGGAGTAACAGCAAGATATTCATTTCCGGCACCACAACCTGAAAGACGTTTGATAACGCAAGGACCTTGCTCCAGGTCTACCATAAAATGGAAGAATTGGAACGGTTTTCCTTCTTTTCTGCGTTTTACATATTCCTCGGCAAGCTTTTCATATTCTGCAAACACAACCGGAATATGTTCTTCTGTTAAGGCATAATCCTCTGTTTCGGGAGCAACAACCGGCTCGACGCTGGTCTGTTTAAAGCCCAGGTCTGCCATGTGCAGAACATCCTCGGAAAAATGAAGATTCTTTGCGGTAAAGGTGCCACGAACATAGTAATTGTCCTGATTGCGACTTTCAGCAAGGTCAATAAATTTTGGAACAATGGTATCATAGCTCCCGCTTCCGTCCACGCGGTAACGCATCCGGTCGTTGGTTTCCTTTTTGCCGTCCAGACTTAAGACGACATTTGACATATTTTCATTGACATATGCCTTTACCTCATCATTTAATAAAATTCCGTTGGTGGTAATAGTAAAGCGGAAATTCTTTCCGGCTTTTTTACCGGATTCTTTTGCATATTCTGTAATTTCCTTTACTACACCGAAATTCATCAGCGGTTCTCCGCCAAAATAGTCAATTTCGATGTTTTTACGGCTGCCGGAATTTGCAATTACAAAATCAATTGCTTTTTTCCCGACCTCTGCACTCATCATACTGCGATGACCTTTGTGAAATTCTCCGGTGTCTGCAAAGCAGTATTTACAACGCAGATTACAATCATGAGCAATATGCAGACAAAGTGCCTTGACAACTGCTTTTTTCTGCCAATGCTTTGCAATTTCTGCATACAAGTCATCAGTAAAGATAAGTCCATCATTATAAAGACTGCAAAGTTCTTCATATGCTTCTGTAATCTGGGTGTCAGAATATGTCTCTAACAGTTTTTCCCGGATTTGTGTCGGGCATTCATCTTTTTTCTCAAAAGAGTCACCGAAAAAATCCAACATGTCATAAAAAGTGTCGTCTACAACATGAACACTGCCGCTGTAGACATCTAAAACGATGTTTAATCCTAATTGTTTATATTTATGTATCAAAACGCATTCTCCTTGTTTGTGATAGAAAAAAGGCTGTTACAAGCACAAATGTGTAACAGTCTTTGCTTCGTTCAATTGATTATACTCTTTCGCACTTCTGATTTGCAACAGTGCAGGAAGTCTTGCAGGCAGACTGACAAGAGGTCTGGCATTCACCGCATCCACCGTTTTTTGCACTCTTCTTTAATGTTGCTTTGTTTAATGTTTTTACGTGTTTCATAATGATATCCTCCTGAATTTCATAAATATACCAATATTATACCACAAGTATTCATAAAAAGAAAGAGTTTTTTGTAAAAAAATTATTAATTTTTGAAATTTATTCCTAAAATTCCGCCAAGCATACCGCTTGCAAGAATACAGAGTGACATTGAGAGAAGATGCGTGTTCCAGAAGAACCCTTTATTTACAACCAACCCCCAGACAAAAACAATCAAAAGATAGAAAAATCCGTGAATCAGACCGTGCAGAAGTCCGGAAGAATCTGCTCGCAAGCTGGTAAGGAATGCACCGAAAAAAACACTGATGCCGGTAACAAGAAACACAAGCAAGGATAAAAGCTGTTCAGAAACGGTTAAAAAATAACACAGACAACAAAGTCCTAACAGAAGAATAAAGGTCAGAAGGATAGAAACAACCATTCCCTTGATAAGTCCGGGAAGATGATTAGAACGTTCAGACATAAAAAAACCCCTTTCTAAAATGATTTCTTGATAAATCATATTAGAGAAAGGGAATTTTTATTCCATTTTTATGCCTGTACCTTTTTCTCAACAGAACGGATAGAGGAACGCTCCATCTTGATGACTGAACGGTCTTCCGGTGTGCCGACATTTCCGGTTTCGAGGTAAATGTAATCGTCTTTGATTTTTACAACCTTACCGCAAATTCCGCCAATGGTTACAACCTTATCGCCAACAATCAGTGCGGCAATCATTTCTCTGGTTTCTTTTTCCTTTTTTCGTTGCGGACGAATCATCATGAAATACATAATCGCAAAAATTGCAACCATCATGATGATTGAACTAAGAGGACCCATAACTGCTGCTGCTTGTTGTGCAGCCTCGGAATCGGTTGCGGGGGTTGCTGTTAATAATACTGTGGATAAATGAAGCATTTTTTTATCTCCTTGTGTTATATTTTTTATCAGATTCTATTATACATATAATAGGATGTTTTTGCAAGCAGAATTTGAAAAATTCATAAATTGTTTGCAAATTAAAGATTTTTTAAGATAGGAATCTGTTCCTTTTGTGCAATGATTTTGCCATGTTCCTTGAGCAAGGGCAGTAAAAGCGGATCATCTGTTGCAGATACGGCAAATTCACGTAGTAACGGATGCGGGTCATCTGTGTCACACAACAGATAATAAGCACCGTTCATCTCATAGACAAATTCAGCAGAGATATCAGCATTGCAGGCGTTGAGTGCAAACGATAAATCATTCCATTGCATAAACCGATAGATAATATATACAACCTCTTTTTTTCGGATTTTTGCACGAAGAACCTTGGGATGTTTTTTTAGTAGTTCTGTTTTTTTGGGTTTTACCCGAAGCATATCCGGACGCAATCGGGTGACTAATAAGGTCAGTCCCTGCGGGTTAGGAATTGTCTTTGTCAACAGAGGCCCCTCGGTAATTTCAAATCCGGTCTCTTCCCGGACTTTATGCATAATCCGGAATAAAAAGCTATGTAATTGTGGAGATTCCGGATAAAACTCGTCTGTATTGATATTCATCTCAATTAATTCAGTTGATGAGAGGGTGATTTTTAATTTGTTTTCTTCTAATTTTTCTATTTTCATGGTTTCACACCCTTTCTGATTACGGTATGTAATATATTATACTACATTTTTTGTGTTTTGGGAATACCTTTTTGAAAATTTTATTTTATTACTAAAAAACCCAAAAAAGACTGTAAAAGCCTTTTTTGGGTTGGGAAACTTATTGCAGATAGCATGCAAAGGTGGAGAACATTGTACGTCCAATCTGTGCAAAACCTTCCTCGTTTGGTAAGGTTTTACTTTTTGGATTAAAGTTCGTACTTCTGTCATAGGTGAGAGCTGTCGGAATCAGGTAAAGGTTATCATATTTTTCCTGTAATTCATCTAAGATGAGCATATAAGAAAAATAAGAAGAATCAAGTGTTTTACTTGCTCCGTGACGATACTGCGGTGATGCGATGAAAATTGGTGTATTTGCAGAGTCTGCACGGATAGAATCAATCATAGTAATCAAATCCTGCTCCGGCGTTTCGGAAGGAGGTAGGAAGAATAGTACAGCATTTACATTGAAATCAACATAATTTTTGTAATAATTCCAATCGAATGCACCAGTTGCGGGATTAAAGAATGGATTCTTCTTATCAATTCCATAGGAATCCTTATCATATTCAAAATTCTCCAGGAAGCTGGCTGTTGTAAACCCAGAACGTGCTTCATGTTTACTCGAACGAGTGCCGCGGAAGGCAACACGTTCTGTATACATTTCTACAGTTTTTAACCAAGTGTCTTTTCCCATGGTTGTGTTTTGTCCTAATGTCGCAACAGATATTGTTTTTGACATTGAGCGGGAGGAAACAATTTTAACGGTTGATTTTGCAGTATAAAGAATGGTATCGCCGTCTGAAATTTCGACCGAAATCGGATATTCTCCAACCTTTGTTTCATCTGCTGTAATAGAAAAACCTTTATTGATTTGTGTTCCGATTTCGCATGTCCAACAGAAGGTTTTATCAGCGTAAAGCGGAGCGATTGCATCATTATATAATGTTATAGGAACATCTGTTGCAATATATAATTCCTTGGGCAGGTAAGCAATACGGTTTTCTGTTTTTTCTAATGTGATATTCTCCGGTAGCTCGGAAGTTGATAGTGTATCATAAGATAACGAAGGATATGGGACGTATATCGTAATTGGTTTCTCGGTTTTGTTAAACGTATTTTTTGCTGAATTGATGTTAGTCGCTAAACATTGGATGTCTCCGGTGAGGTTAATACAACCAGAGAAGGCGGAATCAAGTGTAGTTACTGTTGCCGGAATGACGTCAAATGAAGTAATTTTTGTGTTTTGAGGAATGAACGAATTCAGATGTGTCAATAATTCCGGAACATTGCTGATATATTCCAAATTGTTACATCCCGAAAATGCTGCAGCACCACCTTTTGCATCCGGAAGATTGTATACTGCTCTTAAATTTTTGCAGGAACGGAAAAAGTTATGATAACTGCCAATCTTAACACCTGTTTCAAAAGTAACAGTTTGTGCATATTCGTTGCCTTCAAATACTTTCCTTCGCTCAGAGGTGGATTCTCCGAGCAGATAAGTTACTTTTGAGTCGATTTTAGCCGGAATCAGTATATCGGTATGTTCACCGGTGTAGCCACAGATGTATGCGTAATTCTTATCTGCATATGTTGTAAAATCTACCTGATACCCATATTCAGATGCCTCTTCTTTTGTCCAGTCAGAGGTTGCTTCGGTATCGTAGGGAGCGGTGGTGGAAACAGGAGATATTGAAGTAATCGAAATGGTGCTGGTTTCACCGTCCCATGCAACGTCAGAACTTGTTGCTTCTGCGATATTTCTCAAAGGCAGATAAACGGTGTTGTTGTATAAAAACGGTTCAACGGTTTCTCCGTTGGCATTTTTTAAATCAAGTGTTTTATCATCCAGCTTCACCGAAACATCCCGATAGCTGACATTGATATCAACAGCCCCTTCCGGAAGAGGATTCTTTTCTCCGGCAGGTGTTTCTGATGCACTATTACCACTTGTCAATCCGACAGAATAGGTTTTAGCATCCCAGGAAACAGACATATCCAAAGCTTGTGCAACGGCACGAAGCGGGAGATAAGTCGTGTTGTTGTATAAGAATGGTTCAATATAGTTCCCGGAAGCATCAAATAAATCAGTTGCCTCACTGTTAATGTTCAGTTTGATATTTCTGTAGAAGACCGAAATGCTTTCATCTGAAGATTTTGCTTGTACAGAGGCAGTAAGCAAAACAGATGAAATCAAAGCAAAAATAAATCCTTTTTTCATTTTTGTATTTCCTTTCTTATATATTTATTTCATTTTATCACATAATAATTAAATTGTCAAAGATTTATTGATTGAACTTTTTTTGTATATGAACAAAAACGGCTTCGCCGCAACCGCTCCATAAAATTATCATGTACTTTGAACTGATACAGAGCGGTAAGAAGAAGCATAACGTTTTGTACGCCCATGTGCGTTTCCGCTATTAGCGGAAAATTTCGCACG